>DATKZD010000097.1:0-3121 GCA_035528195.1 Elusimicrobiales bacterium | reverse complement strand
CAGAGGTTTTAGTATATGCTTTCTAAAATCGGGCGATTTTACCGTAAATATATTTTCGTGAAAAGTTATATCGCTTTCTTCGCTTCTTAAAAGACTGACGTCGTAGAGAGTACCCATATATAGCAGTTTCCTAATGCCCGCCGTTTTCGAACTTCTAAATACTTCGGGCATTTCAGATTGCAGCTTTTCAATAAAAAGCCCCACTTCGCTAATGGTAGTGTTTATGTCAATATCCTGCATATTATTGTGTCTCCAAGGTATATATCATTTTAAACTTTTTTGTCTGTATTGTAAAATGTAGCTATGCGCCTAAACACAAAACCTGCTATTTATCTAATTGACGGACTTAACTTTGTGAGAAGTTTTTTACGTTGGGATTTAGACGATGAGGAGATTGAAGTCAAAAAGTTTTTAGACTGGCTTGAAGGTATAGGTAAACTTAAACATTTTAGGCGTTCACAGTTTAGGGTAATTTTTGACGGCGTTTATCGTAACGTGGGCAGCGCTTTGCGGGGTAACCTTAAAGTGCATTTTTCTGATGACGTTAAAGCGGACGAGCTTTTATTGGAGCAGGCGTTTTATTTAAAATCAAAGGGCAGTCGGGCGGTTATAGTAACAAACGATGCCGACGTGTGCGCCGAAGCCAAAGCGGGTAAAATAAAAGTTTTAACCTGCAGTAAATTTTTTGATATCTGCGAAAGTGCAAAAGAAGAGTTTTAAATAAAAAAAAGAAAAATGTTTTTTTATTTTAATAAAAAAACATTAACAGATATCCCCCTTGTTAATTCTATTGTCTTTCTCCCCCTTGTCAAAGGGGGGGAGGGGGGATTTGATAATTCAGTCATCAAGTTATCTGACTTGTGCAATGCAGGAACGACGCAAATCAAAAAAATCAGACAGCCGTTTTTTCCTTGTTCATTTTAAATGCAATGTGAAGCCCCTGTAAAACCAAATCGGGCAGTAGAGCGTCAAAAACGCCTTCGTTTTCAAAAAGACGCGAAAATCCGCCTGTGCCTATAACAACCGCATCATCGCCAAACTGCTCCTTTTTAAAGCGGGAGGTTAATTCCTTTATAATTCCAAGCGTTCCGAAATAGAGCCCCGATTGTATATTGGTTACGGTATCTTTGGCAATTGCCTCAGGCGGTTTTGCTATTTCAACATTTGGAAGCAATGCCGTTTTTTCCGATAACGCTTCCATAGACATTTTAATGCCCGGTAAAATTGCCCCGCCTAAAAATTCTTTTGCCTTTGTTATTGCGCAAAACGTTGTCGCTGTTCCGAAATCTATTATTATCAGATTTTTGTTAGGATAGGCGGCCATTGCCCCCACCGCATTTGCAACCCTGTCTGCTCCCACTTCGTTGGGGGATTTTATTTTCAGATTAAGTCCCGTTTTAACCCCCGGACCCAAAACAAAAGGTTCTATATTAAAGTACTTCAATGCCGAATTTCTCAAGCTGTGGAGTAAATCGGGCACTACGGTAGAAATTGCGATATTTGTTATTTTGTTCGGGTCTATGTTATTTTCAGCAAGTACGCTTTTAAAGAAAATACCAAGTTCATCGGAAGAAGCTTTCGCCGTAGAAGTCCTTCTAAATTTAAATACAATTTCGTCTTTTGCAAACACTCCGCCAAAAATTTGGCTGTTTCCTACATCTAACGTTAACAACATATACGCCTCCTTTATTTAAGGTATCTTTTAGGGGCAATATGTTTAGATTTTTTCCCGGTAAGATTTGCCAGCCAAAAGGTACCTGTCCGAAAAATAGGATCAAGTCCTAGTTAATTTTTACAAAAGAATTAAAACTTTGTCTATGCATCGGATTAACCCGATGACATTTGAAGTTTTTAGGTTTTTATTTTCAGTAGATAAAGTTAATAAAGTAACCTATCAGCACTATGCCCAAAAATACTATGGAGAAAAATATAAGTATCAGCTTTAGTTTCATTGCGCGGCGAAGTATTATGCCTTCGGGTAAACTTAAAGCCGCAACCGCCATCATAAACGCCAAAGCTGTGCCAAGCGGCGCTCCTTTATTAAATAAAGCTACTGCAACAGGTACGATACTTGCACATCCCCCGTACATAGGCACTCCTAAAATTGTCGCCAAAGGTACCGTAAATGGCCCTGCAACAGTAGTTATCTTCATAATCGTTTCCTGCGGCACGTAATTATGGATTAAGCTTCCTATTGCAACGCCGAGCAGTATCCATTTCCATATTTTAAATAGAATGTCTTTTCCCTCGCCTAACCCGTATTTTAATCTTGATTTAAAGTTAGGGAAATTCATTTCCGTTGCGCAGGGATCGTTAGGATTTTGAAAATCTTTTTCAAGATGCGGTTCTAGTTTCAGTGCGCCAAGTATAAGTCCGCTTGTTATGCCGATTACCATACCGCTTGCGACGTAAATTAAAGTTATTTTTGCCCCGAAAAAACTTAACATCAGCACAACAAGGTATTCATTTACCAAGGGAGAAGTTATCAAAAACGAAAATGCGGTGCCAAGTGGTACGCCGGCTCTTATAAAACTTAAAAACACGGGTATTGACGAACACGAGCAAAACGGCGTTAGGACGCCGAATGTTGAAGCCAAAAAAGCGCTAATTAATTTATTTTTACCTTCCGTCCATTGCCGTATTTTGCAGGGAGAGACAAATGACCTCAAAACGCCTATTGCCGAAATCATCAAAAAAAGCAAGACGAGTATTTTTACCGAATCATAGATGAAAAAGTGAAACGTATTTGCAAGTTTGTCCGACTGGTTTAACCCCAAAAGGCCGTAAACTAAATAGTCTGTTAATGCCGCAAACATAATTATTTTTTATCGGTTTCGTCGGCTTTATCGTCGCAGTTGCCCTTACAGCAGCATTTTTTCTCGGATTTTTCTTTTAGTTTGTTATCTAGCTTTTTGAAAATCCTCTTAAAGAAACATTTTTCGTTATCATCGCTCATTTTTCTCTCCTTGTTTTGGCAAGTTTAACTTTTTGCTTTATACAGGAATTTAATACTTTTCCTGCGCAATCTAAAAAATTTAAAACGCATTTGCACTTTAAGTGGTAATATACATTATTTTTGAGTTTTTTTGTTTCCACTATTCCTGCAGTTTTAAGAACGTTT
>DATKZD010000096.1:0-4348 GCA_035528195.1 Elusimicrobiales bacterium | reverse complement strand
ATACTGGGTTCCCGACTTGTACTGAGCGACCTGTGGTGAGCGTAGTCCTGAGTGAAATCGAAGGGCGAAGTCGAACCATGTCGAAGTATTGAAGGCTTCGGGAATGGGTAGTGTGCTGTGTTTTAGGGGAATAGGGAAATGCGCCAACTGTTTATGCAAACGAAAATTAGATATAATTTAGCGGTATATAAAACTTAAGGATTTAAAATGAAAAGGATTGTTTTACTGTTTATCGTTGTGTTTTTAAACAACTTTGCTTTCAGCCAAAATCATAAATTTGAATACGGACTTACTCCCGTAAATTTCAATTTTCCCGTTGGAAAAAATTTTCAGGATAATTTTAAACCCTCCGTTGGTTTTGGATTATACGGATTTTATAATTTGACTGATTTTGTGTCTTTAGGATTAGACGGAGGATACATTTTCCATTTCATAAACAAAGATTACAACAGTTTCAAAATAAAGGTGATGAACATTTCCCCTGCGGTAAAACTGCAACACTATTTCAATAAATTTAAGGTTTATATGCTTGTGGGCTACGGACTTTATCAATGGAGCTCAACTCCTTATAATATATCGGCAACCCAAATTGGCGGGAAGTCGTTAAATGTTGGTGGATTTAAAGGCGAACTTGGAATTATGTTTAAAACTGCTCCAAACTGGGAATTGGGGGCGGGTTTGACTTATCACTACATAAACAGTATCGGCGATATAAAACCCGCAAGATATCTCACAACCGCAATAAAAGGAAGTTTTAAAATATAATGGCAATAAGAATAATAATTACAGGCGGAACGTTTGATAAAGAGTATAACGAGTTAAGCGGTGAACTATTTTTTAAAAACACCCATCTGCACGAAATGCTTCGGCTTGGCAGATGCAAACTACCCGTTAAAACTACCCAACTTATGCTCGTAGACAGTTTATTTATGAAACCTTCCGACCGTAAAAAAGTTTTAGAAACTTGCAATAAATGTTCCGAAAAAAAATTGGTAATAACGCACGGCACGGATACGATGGAAATTACTGCAAGATATTTAGGCGCAAAGATAAAAGATAAAACCATTATTTTAACGGGAGCGATGGTGCCTTATAAATTTGGAAGTTCCGATGGTATGTTTAATTTAGGCAGCGCCCTTTCTTTCGCCCAATGCCTTCCTTGCGGGGTTTATGTGGCAATGAACGGAAAAATTTTCAGCTACAAAAACGTCCGCAAAAACAAAAAAAGCGGTATTTTTGAAGAAAAATAGAAACAAAAGTAGAAACGTCGTATCATTATCCTAACAGTCTTTTGCGTCTTGCAAAAACTAATCGGGGGTTGTGGGATTATTTTCTATATTTTGCGAGATATTTTCGGGGCTGACTTTAGGATTTTGCAGATTACCCTTACCGAATTTTTTCTTAAACCAAATTTGTAAATCGTCTAAAAGCGAATAAGTAACAGGCGTCATCAGAAGGGTTATCATAAGAGAAAGTGTCTGCCCGCCTATTACAACCCACGCCATAGTACGCCGCACCGCAGAACCTTCCCCTGTGCCAAAAGCGGTAGGAAGCATACCTGCAATAAGAGTAATGGTTGTCATTAAAATAGGTCTAAGCCGTGTTTGGTTTGCCTGAATGATGGCATCGTATCTCGCAAGCCCTCTACCGCGCAAAGTATTGGTATAGTCAACTTGCAATATGGCGTTTTTCTTTACTATGCCCACCAACATAAACATACCTAAAATACTAAAGATAGTTAAATATTCCCCCGTTATAAAAAGAGATAATACAGCAAATGGAACGGTTAAAGGCAGACACACCATAATGGATATAGGATAGACAAAACTTTCAAACTGGCTTGCAAGTATCATGTATATAAACAAAAATGCAAATAAAAATGCCACCAAAAAACTTCTAAGCATTCTTTGCATTTCACGAGCGCGTCCCGCTAAAGTCTTTTGATATTCAGGGGGTGCATTAAGTTTATCAAAAGATTCATCTGCCTTTTTTAAAGCCACACTTAAGGGTATTCCTTCTAAATTTGCCAAAACCGTAACTTGCCTTTGACGTCCGAATCTGTCTATTTTGGTGGGCCCAAGCCCTTCTTTAACGTCCGCAACATTATCTAATCTTACCACATCGCCGTTATTTGCCGGCATTACCATTGCGCGAATCGTTTGAATATTAGTCCTAAATTCCGATTTGGCGCGAAGGCGAACCTGATACAATTCGTCTCCTTCCTTGAATTTGGTTATGTCTTCTTCTCCCCCCACCATAGTACGCAGGGAACTTGCGATATCTTTTATTTTGACTCTGAGGTCATGCGCTTTTGTACGGTTGATTTCAACGCGATACTCAGGTTTTGCAAAAGAAAAACTTAAGTCCACATCTACTACGCCTTCCTGTTTTTTTAAATCTTGTGCTACTTTACCTGCGTATTCTTCCAGTTTATCCAAATCGGGACCTGCTATGATGTAGTTTATTTCATGTCCTTCCCCGACGGCAAAACCTCCCGAAACGCTTACAGAAGTACGAAGCTCTTTATATTTGGAAAGCATTTGGCGCACTTTAGACATAATCTGCGCTAGAGTTATTTTACGTTCAGTTGATTTTACCATCTCAATGGTTAAAGAGCCCTCGTTTGATGACGAAATACCTTCCCCGGTAACGCCAATTGACGCTAAAACGTCTTTTATATGAGGAAGCACTCTTACTTCGGTTTCTATTTGGGTAAATATATCCTTCATTAAACTCAAACTGCTGCCTTCGGGCGCTTTTACGTTTATGGAAAATATTCCTGTATCTTCCTGTGGGAAAAAATCTTTACCTACAAATCTAAGCATGGGAACGGTAGAGAGCATAATTAAAATAGACAATATAACCATAGTTTTACGGTGAGACAATGACCATTTTAAAAAAGTTGTGTAATACTTGATCAAAAACTCGTTTATTTTATTTGTGAATTCGTGTAGGCGGTGTTTTTTGCCCGTTTTTAATTTTAAAAACAACGAGCACAACATCGGCGTTAAAGTTAGGGCAACCAATGTACTGACTGCTACGGCAAAAGCTATGGTAAGCCCGTAACTTTTTACAAATCTCCCCACAATTCCACTCATATAAGCAAGAGGGAGAAAAATAACTAATAGCGAAGCGGACATCGCAATAATGGCAAAACCAATTTCTTTCGCACCTTCTATGGCAGCTGTTAATGGCTCTTTTTTAAGTTTTTCAATGTGTCGGTAAATGTTTTCAAGCATTACTATGGCATCATCAATAACTATACCGACCGAAATAGTAAGTCCCAAAAGCGTCATTGTGTTTAAGGTAAATCCGGCAAGTCGCATAAATAAAAAGGTACTTATTATCGATGTGGGTATAGCTACAGCCGAAATAATAGTAGATCTAAGGTCTCCCATAAAAAGCATTACTACAAGCGCTGCACAAATTGCTCCCATTACCAAATGTTCCTGTACGGAATGAACGGAACTTTGTATATATTTGGACTGATCGCCCAAAATTTTGGTTTTTATATCGCTTGGAATAAGATATTCTATTTCTTTGAATCTTTCTTTTATCCTTTTGACGACTTTTACCGTATTCGCGCCGGATTGTTTGTTAACTACAACCCTAATGCACTGTTTGCCGTTTAGAAAAGACATAGATCTTATATATTCGCCGGTGTCTTGTACTTCTGCCACATCGGAAATTTTTATGGGTGTACCGTTTAAAGTTTTTATAACGATATCTTTGAAATCGGCAACGTCTTTTATGCGCCCCAACGTCCTAAGTCCAAATTCCATATTTTTCTGTTCAACTTTACCGCCGGGAATTTCAATATTTTGCTCGGTTATGGCATCCTTAACCTCCTTGATAGAAATACCATAGGAACTCATTTTTAAAGGATTTACCTCTATATGTATCTCACGCTCCCGCCCGCCTATAATATCCACAGAACCGACGCCGCCTACACTTTCAATGTTTTCCTTTATTTTCTTTTTGGCTATTTGAGTGATGTCAATTAGAGATCTATTTCCGTAGATAACGATATTTAAAACGGGTATAGCGCCTACATCAAACTTTCCGACTATCGGAGGATCTGTTCCCAACGGAAACTGCCTTTGTATGGCATTGACTTTATCGCGCACGTCTTGCGCTGCAACGTCTATATTTTTTTCCAAAGTGAATTTGATAAATACCACCGACAATCCTTCGTAACTTGTTGAGTTTAAATCCTCTATGCCTTCAATTGTGTTTACCGCTTCTTCTATGGGTTTTGTAATTGAGGTTTCAATTTCTTCGGGACTTGCGCCGGGAAGCGCAGTTTGTATTGTTACGAAAGGAAATTCAACATCGGGGTATAAATCCA
>DATKZD010000095.1:0-14579 GCA_035528195.1 Elusimicrobiales bacterium | reverse complement strand
AAACAAAACTTACGGACTTAGCAACTAAACCCGAGGAAACCCCCGAAGACCTTGACAATAAAATGATAACTATTAAAGGCAAAGACGATAACGATGATGCTAAAAAAATAGAGGTATCTAAACCTGATGGAATTTCAGAGGAACTTTGGGATAAAGAAAAAGGAACGCTAATCACAGCCAAAGCCGTTGAGGAATTAAACAAACAAACTAAGATGGCTTCCGACATGCGCAAGAAAATGTCCAAAGGATTAAAAGCAGATGTCCCCGAAAAAGCAGAGGACTACGTAATTAACTTAGACAAAGATTTTTCGGAACTTAAAATAGGAGAAGACGAACAAGGTAAACTCGTATTAAATGAAATCAAAAACATAGGTTTTAAAAATAATATGAGCCAATCCCAATTAGACGGTTTTGTCAATGACTATTTTAAAATGCTCATTGAAAAAGGTATAGTACAAAAACCTTTATCAGAAGCAGAACAAAAAATAGAGAACGATAAATTCGTAGCCAAACAAAAAGAAACATTAGGCGATAATGCACAAAAAATAATAGACGGCTCCGTTCACTTTATACATCAAAATTACAAAAACGGTATTTTTAGCGAAACCGAAAAAGATACTATGATTAAATTCTTAGACGGCGGAGCAGAAAATATCCTCATCTTTGATAAACTACGTAAAATGACCGGAGAACCCGAAATTCCTACTACGCATACAAAAATAGACGGTTTACCAAGTGATGCGGAAATTGCGCGCAAAATGAATAACAACGAATACACAGAAGAAGAAAAACAGAAAATATTTAAATTGCGCGAGAAAGCGGGCAAAGGACGAATGTCAGCAGAACATTTTTAATTGACAATGTGTGTTAAATTTTTTATAAGTACTTAGAGGCCTATTTGCGAAAGCAAACCCTCTGTAGTGAGTAAGTAGTTTTCAAACCCTTAAATTTCGGCTCTAATGCTTTTAGCATCCCGAATATACTTTAAGGCCTATTTGAAAAAATAGTCTAAAAATTATATTGAGAGGAGTGCTAAAATGGCTAACTCAGTCGAGAACGTATTTATACAACAGTTTGACGCCGAGGTCAAACAGGCCTATCAAGGTCAAATGGAACTAAGAGATTGCGTCCGTTTAAAAACAGGCGTAGTCGGATCAACTCATAACTTCCCATACAGAGGAAAGGGAGTCGCTAATCCAAGTGTCCCACAAGCCGAAGTTATCCCAATGAACATACAGGATCGCCAAAATCCCTGTATTCTAACTAACTGGGAAGCAGCGGAATATAGTGATGTATTCAACGCATCAAAAGTAAACTTCAACGATAAACAAGAATATGTTATGGCCGTTGCCGGTGCTATGGGTAGACGTATGGACCAAATTATTATTAATGAGGCCGCAAACGCAACTCAAATAGTAGCAGTTAATAACGAGTCGTTTACTCTAGACAAACTTCTAACCGCTAAACGTATTATGGATAATTTGGGCGTTCCACGCTCAGATAGGTACTTTTGGCATGACCCGGTAACATTAGAAGAAGCGTTGAAACTCGAAAAGGTAACCAGTGGCGACTACGACACGCTAAAAGCATTAACAACTGGCGTAAAAGACAGTTATCTTGGCTTTAAGTTTAAGATGATAAACAGCGGTCGTGAGGAAGGCGGTTTGCCTTTAGATACAAGCGGAGCATATAACATTAGAACTTGTTTCTGTACCCATAAACAAGCAATGGGTTTAGCCATAGGTATTGATATGCGTACGGAAATAAACTATGTGCCTAATAGAAAATCCACGCTAATTAACGGTCTTTTTTCAGCAGGTGCAAAGCTAATAGACCCCGACGGCGTCGTAAAAGTAAACATGAAAGAAACTGTATAGGAGGAGTACAATGTTTAGTTTAAATAACATCAATTCAATAGGCGGAGTGTCCAAAAGAGGACAAACACCAAGCATCCACGTATATAACAACACTAATAACGATGATGTCTCAGCGGCTGATTACTTCAATGGATATTATACCGCGCTTAGCCCGGGAGATATCCTTAAAGTTGTCGGTGTAGATAAAATAAGCGAAATAAATTATGTCGTTAAATCTGCATCGTCAGTAGGCGTTGTTGTTGCTCAAATACTTGTAGGCGCTATCGGCGCAGTTACCACAGTAGAGGTAACCGCTACTTTAGCCGAAATAAACGCAGGTAAAACGCTGGTAGCTCTTTCTTCAGGTAAACAGATAAGAGTTACACAGTTAAAAATTACAGACATTGACGGAACATTTGTTGATGGTACACAAATCGAAGTAGAAGACGACGAAACTGTTGCAATACAGGTAGCCACATATCCTGTTGCAGGATTAGTCGATAATACAACCATTGACGAAAATTCGCCTAATGTTGTCTTGCAGGCAGGATATTTAGGGCTATTAACAGTCTCTAAAAATCTCGTCATTAACAAGGGAGCCGGTGCTGATTTTACTGGAGGAACTTCAATAACCCTCAAAGTCAGCTATCAGTACGTATAATCGTACTCACCTAAAGGGGTGTGGTTTTACTCTTTTTTCCGCACCCCTTTTTTAAAGGAGTATAAATATGGCAACAGTCGCAGACGATATTAAAAATAAAGCGCTCCTTCATACTGGATCTACCACGGTAGATGATTTTACTACAGACGAAAGTCAAAAAGCATTAGTATGTAACGCCCTTTATGAACCACTTAAACTAAAATTATTATCACTTAGAAGTTGGACATTTGCTTTTAAACGAGTAGCATTAACAGGAAAGATAGATTTAACCGGCGAAGCGTATCTTTATTCTTTCGATATCCCCGCAGACTTAATAAATTTACTCACGATATACTACGCTAAAGACAGCCGTGTTGCAGTATTTGATTACAAAATAAGAGAGGGTAAAATTTTCACAAACGTACCCATGCCATATGTAGAATACATCTATAGTACAGACGACGATAATTTAACGCCAATATTTAAAGATTTCTTTTCATACGCATTGGCAGAAGAGATATCGTTTAGCTTAACAGGCGATAAAGTCTTACAAGACCGACTTCATCTGAAAGCGTGGGGACTTCCTTCGGATAATTTGAAAGGTGGATATTTCGCTTTCGCATCATTAACAGACCAAAAACAACAACCGACTAAAATAATACAGGACAGTCCATTACTCGACGCTAGGAATGAAGGGGTAAAATAATGCCCCCAAAAACTATACAGCAACGTTTTACCAAGGGAGAAATAAACCCTAAATTACTTGCTCGTAGCGATACCGATATGTACTATTCGTCTGCGAGTAAATTACGTAATGTAATTAGTTTACCTTTCGGAGGAGTACAAAGACGCGGAGGTTTAGAATACCTTGATACACTTCCTAATAAATTGCAAATAGAAGAACCCGACACAATCACAGCTCCCAATGGTGGAAACATCGCATACGTAAACGATAATAACGAAAGCACTTTTTTTGAAACAAACAATCTAGGCACAATAAATCCTTTCATTGCAGTAAAATACGATTTTGGAACTCCCACATTAGTTAATTTTGCAAGTATAAAAAAGGCATCTTTAGGAAATTTAACCTCCGCATCACAAGCTACAGGAACGGTTAATGTTTATAGACAATCTTTTATACCTCCTAGATGGGGAGTAGCTTCCGTAACAATAACCAATCCGGGTGGAGGTTACAATCCTGCATCTCCTCCAACGGTTACATTTTCCGCAGGTTCGTCAACTGCTTTCGGAGTAGCAAATGTTAGTGGGGATGGAAAAATAATCAGTATTAGTATTTTAAGCGCAGGGATTTATAATCCTGAGCATTTTCCAATAACTGTAACAATAGGAGCACCACCCACTTTAATTGAAGCAACATTTAAAATAGAAGGAAGTAATAACGATATTGACTGGTCTAATGTTGGAGAAAGTTTTACCATAAACAACCAAGTAAGATTTATCGGCAGAACATTAGATGCTACATACAGATATTTTCAAATAATTAGAATAGGGAGCGACGGTATTGCCTACCCTTTTAAATGCGCAGAATTTAACCTATTAACAGATACAGGAGTACAATCTCAAGGAAGATTATTTACATTTTCGTTTAATCAAAATCAAACTTACCAACTTATAGTTACCGAAAGAATAATAACCGTATATAAAGATAAAATCGCTATTGCATCAATAAACGCTGACGGCATACTAGAAGCTTTTTTACCTACACTAAAATTTACCCAAAGCGCAGATACAGCAATATTTACTCATCCCGATATGCCTCCTAAAAAATTAACTAGAGGAGTATCAGAAGAAGACTGGATTTTTGAGGATGTAATTTTTAACAGTATTCCTAAATATAATTATGATATTGTAACGCCCGCATCTCCCGCCGCAAATATAACTCCCGATACACCGGAAGGTATTGTAGTGATCACGGCAACGGCAGGCGTATTTACAGACGATAGCGTTATCGGTAACTATATAGAAGGAAACGGAGGTCGTGTTAAAATTACCGAACGTCAAAGTACAACTGTTGTCATTGGATATACCATAATTCCATTTTATACCAATCAGACAATAGTAAGCGGAGCGTGGACTCTCACAAGTGATTATGAGAATGTTTGGAGTGCCATAAGAGGCTGGCCTACTACAGTAACATTTTACGAAGGGCGCCTATGGTTTGGCGGAAGTAAAAGTAGACCACAAACTTTATGGGGCAGTCGTGTAGGTTTATTTTTTGACTTTGTTGCCACAGGTAACTACGATAATGACGCCATTGACGTAACTATAGACACTAACGAATTAAACGAATTAACAAATATTTCAGGACAAAGAAATTTACAAATCTTTACCATCGGTAGTGAATTTTACGTACCACAAAGTTTCAACGAACCCATAACACCTTCAAATATAAGCGTAAGACAACAAACCAAAAACGGAGCATGGCCAAAAACTGTACCAGTAGATATTGAAGGAATTATATTTTTTGTAGAAAAAAAGGGAAAATCTATTGTAGAATTTGCCTACAATAACGAACAAGGCGCCTATATATCAAATAACGAAAGCATTTTAAACAGCCATTTAATCAATCAACCCATAGATCTAGCATCAGAAACTAATAACGAAAGCGAACAATCTAATTTTATCTATATAGTAAATGCTGACGGTACTCTATGTGTAGGCAGTATATTACTATTTCAAAATGTCAGAGGATATACTCTATGGCAGACCAACGGACTTTTTAAATCCGTAACTGTCAGTCCTAACGGAACATATTTTATCATTGAGAGAAACGGAGTCTTATTTTTTGAAAAACTGGACTTAACCAAAAATACCGATAGTTTTAAATACGAGGAAGTATCTACTCCAATAAGTATATTACGAGGACTTGAACATTTAGAAGGCGAAACTTTAGACGTCAAAGTAGATGGTGAATATATCGGGCAAAAAGATGTACGGGACGGAGATATAATTTTAGACGAACCCGCAGAAGAAAGTATAGAAGCGGGACTATCTTACAATAATACACTGCTTATAAAGAGTAACCCCATAGAATTAATACAGGCAGGAACGGGAATATCAAAGAAAAAAAGAATTGCGGAACTTACAATACGAGTTTACAATAGCCGTAACATCATAGTAAATGGAGAGGAAGCCGTATTGAACGGCGAAGAATTAGAGGACTACACTTTTTACGGTATCGGAGACTGGGGCGAAATTGTTTACTTTGACATTACACAAAATAAACCCTATGCCCTTACTATTTTAGCAGTACAAATGAACGTTAATTTCGAGGTACAAAATGGCTGATTTAATGAAACCGCAGTATGAAAAAAGTATGGGTATAGCAAGTAAATATCAACAATATGCCGGCGTAATGAGTGGAGCAAGCGCAATGTCTCAATTATTTGGAGATATAGCAGACTATTCGGTATTACGTTTTGAAGCTTCTCAGGCACAATTACAAGGTAGACAAGCAGGATTAATAGCAGGCGAACAATCAAATCTACTTATGAAAAAAATTATGGGTGATGTACAGAACTCTTTCGCTACCTATGCGGCACGAGGTATAACATCCGAGGGAACGCCAATGTCTATAGCGGAAACGTCTTTAAAAGGAGCAGGAGAGGATATTAAAACCCTTACCGAGTCTGCTAGAATACAAGAAGAAGCTAGAGAATTTGAGGCAAAACAATTACGTAGTCAGGCAAATTTACGCCTCTTTGGCGGTATTTTACAAACCATATCAGGCGGAGCAAGAACTTACGGAATGTTTAAGGGGGGATTTTAATATGCCTAAACCTTATAGAAAACAGCTAACAAGCGCACCATTACCACAAGTTACCCCACAAAGCGCCGGTAATTTTCTACGTCAAACCGCAAAACAACAAGAAAATTTAGCGCAAGAAACATATCAGCGCTCAATGGATATCTACGATAATACGTTTTCTATGATGGCTAATCAGAAAATAGCGCAGGCATACAAAAATAATCCCAACAATCCTACAGGATTAAAAACCGAATTAAAAGACGTGGAGCCCGAGTTATTAAAGCCGATTAAAAACGTAGCAAAAAGACAAGAGTTAGCGCTTAAATTTGGCATAATGTCAGAACCGTTTGTAGAAAAAGCAACAAAACTATTCCGTCAGCAACAAAAAGAGGAACAGCAAACATCTATATTCTTAAATTATGATACCACTAAACAGAATGCAGAGGACACAGCCGAGTTACTTTTTGGCGATCCGAATAGCCAAGCAACCCTAAAATACGGACTTTCATACTGGACAGGTTTTGACTCTCTTACTAAAACGTTAGATATGAAAGACGACTTAGGCAACGCTTTATTATCTCCACAACAAAAAGCAAGCCGAATTAACGCTTACAATAACGATGTTTTAAGCGCAGGTACACGTGGCTATTTTGATAACGCAAGCGTACAAGAAAAATATAACTTTTTTAGTAAATACAAAAACAAGGACGCTAGAGTAATTACCCCCGATGCAACAAGCAAGACAGGTTTTAGCAGTCAGTCTGTTGATAAATTTATAGACCGAACCACTTACGAGCAAGATACCAATTATATGAAAAGTTGGATTAAGGAATACGAAGCACGTTTAAAAGCAGGTAAAAAAGCATCCTCTAACGAAATAACAGAAAAACTTAATACACTGGAACGCTTAAAAAATAAACAGGCCGCTTTTGAAGTTAAAACTGCCAATGGAGTAAAAAAAGCAACCAAAAATAATGACGTCATAAATGTTTTCGGTTTTATGAAAGATGTTTATGCGCAGGTAGATAACGATATTCTAACAGCCAAAGAAGCAAGTGCATTAATAAATCCCATACGGCAATCTGCTTTACAATTAGTGAAAGACGATAAATACAAAGCATTACCTGAACCCGGTTGGTTTGCGTGGGAAAAGAAAACTGCGCTTGCTACAGGTTTACGCTCATTAGACGAATACACGGACGAAATTATTACAACCGAAAAAATGCCCGAAGAAGATGCTTTAATTTTAAAAACTAATATGTCTTATCAATTCTATGATAAATTTGCTAACAGAGTCAGCGACTTAAAAAGCGTAGCAAAATCAGACGCCCAAGTAGCAAACGATATAGTATCAGACTTAAAGACAATGTACAACGGCAGTAAGTTACCCGATTTAGTTACCTATCGCAGAAAAAATCCAAAGCAAACCATAAACACTACATTAAGCGATAAAGCAGGGAAACTTCCAATGACAAACAAAGAAGGTAAACCCGTAGGACAAAAAATCACATCCCCCTACCAAGAAATAATAGACAGAAAAACTGGACAAAGATATAAAGTTTTATTAGACGAAAACAACGTAATAAAAGAAAGCATCTTAATAAGATAGAGGTTTTAAATGATAGGCAAAAAATTAGACCCTAATAAGTACGAAGTAGTGGAACCTCAAAATTTAGTAGGACAGAAATTTGATACTTCTAGGTTTGAAGTCTTACCTCAAAAATCTGTAAATGTTTTCAACGATGAAAGCAAGAAAGTATTTAACGCTCCTAATAATATGGACGAGGATGAACTCCGCTATAATTACCAAAAGCAAGTAGACAAAAAAGAAGAAAGTAACTTTTGGGGGATGACAGATATATCTTCAGTAAGCGGACAAATAATACGAGGCACAGCGGCATGGTTAATAAGCGTACCATCTTTGTTAGGCTCAGCCTACCGCGCTTCTGTAGAGGCACAAATAGAATCATTAGAAGAATACGCACGTAAAAAACCTAAGGAACTAACAAAATATGAGCGTGTTAGTATTGGACTGTTAACAGGAAATATCTATACAGCGGCTATGAGTAAAGATATTTATTCTCCAAAAGTATTGAAAGAAGCAACAATAGAAAATAAAGACATATCAGCTGAATTAATTAAAATGAGAGATAAAACTCAAAAAATAATAAACGAAACAAATTTATCTAAACAAGCGGGAGACGGTTGGATATATGATTACACACAAGGCGGAATGTCATTTTTAACTGCTATGGTAGGTTCTTATTTAACAAGAAATCCTGCTTTTGTACCTGCCTTTTTTGGAGCAATGGCAAAAGGGGGTGCCTATGATGAAATGAAAGCAAAAGGTTACTCGTCTCGTTACTCCAATCAAGTAACTTGGAAACACGGAGTAAGACAGGGACTTTTAGAAATGATGGGCGTAAAATTATTCGGTAATGCGGTCAAGTCAAGTAAACCAATAGCAAGAAATTTAACAACATCAATAAGCAGAGCGATAAAAAAAGTATTTAAAAGTAAAATTGTATCTGCCGGAGTAGGCGAAGGTATTGAGGAAGGATTACAGGGAATAGACGAAGAATTTACATTACAAAAATTTGGAGGAAGACAAAAAGGTAAATTACAGACAATGAAAGATATCTCGTATCAAGCGCTTATGGGTTTTGCCATAGGAGCACCATCGGCCGCAATAGTATCATTAGCGCAGAAACAAGCCGAACAGGGAGACATACCTAAAAAATTAGCAACAGAAATAGTCAATGAAGTAAAAGATAGTAACGCGGTCCAACAAGTTCAAAAACTTATAGAAAATGAAACATCAACTTTAACTCAAAATGAGAACAAAATTGTAGAAAGCTTAAACAAAACCTTTGACACCTTATCCGAAGAAGTAAAAGAAAGTAAAAAAGGCATCAAAGAACAAGTTAAAACCGAAATTATGGAATCAGGCGTAGACGAAGCTGAGGCAGACCAAGTATCAGATATCATACAAGCCCGAGCCGAAGCATCAGGCGCCGCTTTAGGTATAAGTCCACAAGAATGGCTAGAAAGTAAACGCCTACAAATAAGAGGCGAAAGCCCCGACATGTCTTTATCAGAAGGCATACAAGAAGAGACTATGATTGAGGATATTGACAAGCCGACTGAGGTGTTGTTTCAGAAAGATACACGCCAAGAATTTCAGAGCAGAGTTATCGCTATGCAGGATTTACAAGATGAAGTAAAATCTGTAAACAGAAAAATTTCAACAAATGTCGGAGACGGAACAGTAACATTATATCACGGAACAAGTAAAGAAAAAGCAAAAATAATAAAAAAAGAAGGATTGAGAGAACAGAGTTTTTTATCCTTAACCACACAAGAAACCAAAGAACATATAAAACAATTTAAAGACAAAGATACAGAAACAATAGAAATAAAAGTTGACCCTCGTTCTGTTGAATTTAGCACAGGAACACAAGAATTTTACGCTCCCAATGGACTTGTTTTTAATCCAAAAACAAATATGTGGCAATCCCCCGACATACTCCAACAGACCGCAGTAGACCAAACGAAAACCCCCGCATTTAAGAAATGGTTCGAAGACAGTAAAGTAGTAGACAAAAAAGGCGAGCCGATTGTGGTTTATCACGGGACATCTAAAGAGTTTACAGAGTTTAAGACAGAAAAAACAGCAGATACATTATTTTGGTTTACTAAAGATAAGGGAAAAATAGAAAGAGGCGAGGCGGGAGCATCGCAAAAAGGCGATATAATGCCTGTATATCTATCAATTAAAAAACCTGCTACTTTCAAAGAATACGATAAGTTTACAATAGATGAATTAATCCAACAGGGATATGACGGACTTATATTAGAAGACGATTATATCGCATTCTCCCCAACTCAAATTAAATCAGCTACAGCAAACATAGGAGCATTTGACCCTACGGACCCAAACATTTTACGCCAAAAAGCACGTGGACAAATTGAGTTCGGTCCCGACAGCACTATCATACGCCTATTTCAAGGTAAAGACAAAAGCACACTATTACACGAAACAGGGCATCTATTCTTACGAGATATGCAGGCAGTAGCCGAACAATCACAAGACCCGCAAGCTAAAGATGATATGCAGATATTGCGGGATTTTTACAAAGTAAAAGAGGGCGAAAAGTTTTCACGTGAAAACGAGGAGAAGTTTGCAGATGACTTTGTAGGTTACATCGGCACAGGCAAAGCCCCCAATGCTAAACTGGTAGGCGCATTTGAACGTTTTAAACAATGGCTACTGTCTATGTACGATAAAGTCAAAGGTAAAGTAGAATTAACCCCCGAAGTACAGGAAGTCTTTGACCGTATGTTAGGCGGTTACGATGTAGAGACCGCAACCAATATCAAAGAGGAATACGGCGATCGTGTTACCGAACTACGGAACCTTACTGAAAATATCAAAGCAGGTAAATTGGCAGATATAACACAATCACAGTTAGACGATATGGAAAGCTTGATAAACGCCGCTAAACAAAGACCACCCGCGGAACCACAAAGTCTACTCCAATGGATAAAACGCCGAGGCGGAATATGGGATAAAGGCGGAGAGTTAACCGATATGGACTTACCTGCAGGCGTTATCCGTAAGCAAGCCACATCTAGCATGACCGGGCAAGCATTCTATAATTCCCTTGATAGTGTTAGAGAAAGCGCCATAGAAGAAGGTTTTTTAGAAGACGTAGCAGACATTAACGTCCTTCTTGATGCCATAGCCAAAGAGTCAAAAGGCGATAAATTATATCGGAAAGAAGACTTAGAACGCTTATCCGAACGAGAAAAGATATTACAGGACAAAGAAAATGCCGAGATTATATTAAGTCAACTTGATATATCTCCCGAGGATATGCTCCAAATAATAAGAAAAGAGCGCTCAAAGGCACTCAAGTCCGTTCCAACCCCCGAATTTGCCCAAGTTATGAGCCGTATTGAACGATTAGAACGTGCCATAGGCAGAATAGCCACAGACCAAAAGAGACTTACTGACGCCCAAATCAAGGCAATAACTAAAGCAGATATCAAAGAAATACATAATCGTATTATAGATTTAATCAAAACGGCTAAATTAAAACCTAAAGACCAAACCAAGTTTATTGAAACAATTAAGAACATACAGACAGGCGAACAATTAGCCAAGATATTACCCAGTTTGCAAGAACGTATAGCCCGCTATAAAGAGCAGACAGAGAAAGGACGCATCAGGGAACAGATAGAAAAAGAGTTAAAGACGATTAAACCCTTAAAAGTAGCAGGGAAACGAGTGGGTAAATTTACAGCACAGATACAGAAACAGCTTGACGCACTAAAAGCTATTAGCAAACTTACAGTGGCTGAAGCTAAAAATATGCTAAACGAAAGACAGGAAGATTACACTGATAGCATCCTACCTAACGAGGCAGAACTTTTGGAAAATAAACTTTTACTAATCAAATCCGAAAGAAAAGCAACCACGCTAACCACGCATAAACAAGTATTGGAAGGCGTTCTCAATGTAATAGCGGATGGTAAAGCATTAGCGGAAGGGCGAAAGATAGAGAGAAAAACCCGCAGAGAAAAATTAATATCAAGCGCATTGACAGGAATACAGGGTAGCAAACCACTTGACTTGACTAAACCTATAAAAGCAAAGAATGTTCCCATTGAAATTTTAAGAGGTTTACTGCAAGGTAACGAGTCGTGGTCGGGTTTAATGAATTGGATAGGGCAACATTACAAGGGCAAGACTAGCGACTTTGAAAAATGGGCAATTGACACAGTTGATGCGGCTGAAGAGGCAAAAAAAGCAGGCGTAAATAAACAACTCCCCGAAATAGAAAAAATGGCTATAGAAACATTAGGATTAGCAAATGAATTAGAGATATACCCAAAATTTACAGAGGATGACAAAAAAGTAGACTTTGGCGTATGGAAACACGCCAATGGGCGAGATATCCGCATATATGTATCTAAAGCCGAAATACGCAAACTGTGGCAACTGTGGCAAGATCCAACACTTAAACGCACCATATTACCTACTATAGAGGATATTGACAATAAAGTCTACGGCTCCAACTACACGGAAGCTATCCTAAATAACCTTTTTGGAACGTTAACATCAGCAGATTTCAGCTACGCTCAAACACAGATGAATTTTTACAAATCCTACTATAATTTAGTTAACGAACTATATCAAGAATTATACGGCATAGCGTTACCATATAATGACTACTACACCCCTTTAGCAAGAGATATAAGCAGAATTGGCGCAGAGGATTTATTACAAGAAATCAGATACAGGGCAAGTGCTATAAATGGCTCATTAAAAGAGCGTAAAGCAAACAAGAACCCGATTAAATTGTATAGCGACAATGATGTATTACAAAGGCACGTAGTTAAAATGGAACACTTTAGAGCATGGGCTACACCAATGTCCGACCTTAACTCTGTCTTTGGAGATAGGGAAGTGAGAGACGTAATTTCGGGCAAGTTTGGAAAAAGTATGATGGAAGTTATTGATAAGCGCATTATTAACTTTGCCAATGGTGGCAGAAATGACGTAGAAAGACACGATAAACTAATGCAATTAGCAAAAAATAACTTTACCACAGCCGTTTTAGGAGGAAAAACAATATCTCAATTTTCTAAACAATTCACATCATATTTCGCATTTTGGGAAGATGTCCCCACAGCAGAGTTTGCCAAACTATCTACGGATTTTTTAGACCCCAACGACATAAAACGAAAGGTAAAAATACTATTTGAAAGCGATTATATTAAGGATAGATGGCGTGAGGGTATGACGATAGAAATATCGGAAGTTATCAATAGTGATAAGTACGCCGCATTTAGAAAAAAACCAACATTAAAAAACTATATGATGTTAGGTACAAAGTATGGCGACATCGCTCCAATAATGATGGGTGGGTGGGCAGTATACCAACACAATAGAAATCAAGGCAAAACACACAAAGAAGCATTACATATCTTTAGTATGGCTGCGAAATATGCACAGCAAAGCAGTGATTTAAGCCAGTTGAGCAGTTACCAACAGAGTAATGCTTTTGTTCGCAGTCTTTTTTGGTTCGCAACATCCCAACGCCAATACTGGAGCAAAGAGATGAAAGCTATTCGGGACTTTAGGGCTGATAGAATAAGTAATAAGAATTTTGCTAAAAAGATATTTATTTACCATTTCCTGTTACCTCAATTGTTTCAATTTGTAGCTAGTTTCGGTTGGGATAAAGAAAAACAATTAAGAGCCGCTATACTTGGCTCTTGGAACGGAGTGTTTATATTAAAAGATTTGGCAGAGTGGTCGCTGACTGCGCTAGTGGGATTAATACCGGGCTACGAAAAGGAACGCATATGGGATATCAGCATGCCTATATTTAGTACATTAGCAGATTTCAGTAAGGAACTAGGACAGCTTGACGTATGGGGCATTATGGATGCAGTGGGCGAAATAGCAGGTTACCCAGTTAAAACTACTAGGCAAATTATTAAAGGTATAGGCGAAATTCCTGAAAAGCCCATAAAAGGTACAGGTATGGCGCTAGGTTGGACCGAAAAGACTATGGAAAACGCTTTGAAAGACATTGAGTAAACTGTATCAGCTCGTAACTAACATTATCAACTCTAATCAACCCCTAAAAATACCCCCTTGACAAATTTTTTAAATAATTAGTAATATATTTTTAGCTCTTAAAAATTCGGTATAGAAAAAGTACTTGACAAGTACGAAAAGAAAAGTTAGACTATGTATGAGGTGACAAAATGAAAAAGAAAAATAGCGAATACACAAAACTAATAGTAGCCGCAAGACGGAGCGGAAAAGATTTAACTTTTTCAAGCATCATAAGTAAAATCATCATAGAATATCAGCACTTGCGTAATAAAAAAATATCCTACATCATTTTCGAAAATATGACGAAGTATGACAAACTATTATGGGCATTAGAACCTAACGAACTTAAAAAGATTTTTAAAGTTAAATCAAAAAGAATAAATGCGAACAAAGAATTTGTAAAAATTTTTAGAAAAAGAAAACTAATAGGTAATCTAGTTTTTAAAAAACCTATTTTAAAACAGATAAAAAATACTTTCCGCAGTTGAGTTACTGCGGTACACCCCCGTTCATTAGGGTGGGCGGGGGAAAGTTTGAAAGTTCTTTGAAAATATGGCAGGGTAACCGATGGCTACGGAAGGCACTGTTGTAATGGTTTAGATTGAAAGGTCTAATCTCTAAACGGGGATGCTGGCGTTAAAAACCCCATATCAACAGACACGCTTGAGGGTTCAATTCCCC
>DATKZD010000094.1:0-6466 GCA_035528195.1 Elusimicrobiales bacterium | reverse complement strand
TTTAACTTTTCCAAAAATGATGGTATGGGAAGAAACTAATTTCCGTTTTGCAAGGCCTATTAGAAATATAGCGGCATTATGCGATAGTAAAGTTATTGCGTTTAGTTTGGCGGGAGTTAAATCAAACGGCGAAACTAGCGGGCTTTGCGCTTTGGGTTCAAAAAAAATCAAAATAACTTCCGCCAAAAATTATGAAAGTATTTTAAAAAAACACGACGTTATCCTTGATTCCGAAAAACGAAGGGTAATTCTCTTAAAAGAACTGGCGAAAACAATTAAAAGTATCAAAGATAAAGAAAGAACATACGAAATATCTGAAGGTAAAAATCTAATTGAAGAAACTGTTTACCTAACCGAAAATCCAATTGCCGTTTTGTGTCAGTTGGACGAGAAATTTATGACACTTCCTTATAAACTTATAGCCACTGTTCTCGCCAACCATATGAAATGCTTTGCGATAAAAGCATCTCCACAAAAAACTAACAGCATTGAACCGTATTTTATCGCAGTATTAGACGGTGTTAAAATCAACCACAGCGCAATAAAAAAAGGTTATCAAGACGTGGCGAAGGCGCGGTTTGAAGATGCCAAATTTTTCTACGAAAAAGATTTAGGAACCGACATAACTAAAATGCGCGAAAAATTGGGCGGCGTTTTGTTTCACCAGCAAGTCGGCACTATGCTGGATAAAACCGAAAGAATTAAAAGACTTTCTAATTTAATTTGCGACGGCATCGCAGATAAAAAACCCGATAAAAATATAGTCGGTAAAATAGCGGATTACTGCTATGCAGATTTAACCAGTCAGGTAGTCGGCGAGTTTCCCGAATTACAGGGATATATGGGTTCGGTTTATGCAAAAAAAGCAGGTTCTAGCGATAAGGAATACAATGGACTTGAAGAATTTTATTATCCCTTAACGGCGGACATAAATTCCCCCCTTCCGTCCGTATTGGAAGGAGCAATAGTTTCTTTGGCAGATAAAATTGACACTTTAGTATGTAATTTTGCGTTGGGATTTATCCCTACAGGCAGTGAAGATCCCCACGGACTTCGCCGTCAGGCAATGGGTATCATAAAAATAATGATGGAACGCAATTTAGATTTAAATATGTATTCCTTGTTAGATAATTCAATCGGCATTTTAAAAGAGAATTTCAAAGGAAATTTAATAGACAAAGAGAAACTGCATAATGAACTTGCGGGTTTCATTTGGGAAAGATATGAAAATCTGCATCAGGAAAGTTTTAAGTTTGATGAATTTAGAGCGGTTAAGGTAAAGGTAGTCGGCGATTTAAACTTTAATGTTTCGTTAACTGATGTTAATAAACGCCTGCAAGCCCTGCACGCTGTACGTCAGGACTCTAACTTCAATGCTTTGACCGATGCCTTTAAAAGAGTTTCCAACATATTAAAAAAAGTAAACGAAAAATATACTGTCAATCCCGAACTTTTCGAAAAAAATCAGGAAAAAGAACTTTTCGCCGAAATCCAAAAACTTATCAAGGCAAATGATACCTTGTTTAAAACACAGGATTACGAAACTGTCCTTAAAAGTTTAACGGGCTTAAAAACCTTTGTAGACAATTTTTTTGACAATGTTATGGTAATGGTAGAAGACGAAAAAATAAAACAAAATCGTCTTGGTATTTTGCAAAATCTGTACCGCCTATTTACCGTAGTCGCAGACCTAAGCCAACTGCAGTAAACTTACAATAAATAATTTCCCTTTTAAATCCTTCAAGCCCTTTAAATATATGGGACAGATTAGGGTAATTTATATAAGTAAAGAGTGGAATAAGGAGCGTAGAATCCATACTGTCAACTGCACAAGGGTTATAGTTTTTTGAATTCTCCCCAAGATATTTCAATTTGATTAAGTATACTTCTTAATAATCCTTTGGTAATATCTTCACCTTTATGAATTGGGATTACCGTACATCTGCCATCTGAATGTTTCCAAAAAGTATGACTGCCTTTTTGCCTAATTTTCACGAAATCAAGTTTTTTAAGTTTTTTGCATATTTCTTTGGCATTTAGAGGAGTAAGTTTTGTCATATTCTAGCATCTATTTGCTGAATACCGATAAACTCGGAAGGTACAATAAACCGTTTCTCTGCCTTGTTTTCTTCCAAACAAAGTTCTACTGCTTCTTGAATTCTTTTTAAAAGTTGAGGCATTGTTTTTGCCTGAGTATGACAACCTGGTAAGTCTGGGACTTTGGCAATTAGCATACCGTCTTCATCTTTTTCTATTAAAACTGAAAATTTATAATTTTTCATAGATTTCCTCCATACCTATTATATTAAATATCGGAACTTGCAAAACCATCAATGTTTTGCATTCTTTTTGCGTTGCTATTTTAAACTCACTACTAATCGCATAATTTGGATTTGTGATTTTTCTTGTTTTTGTAATTGTCTCCCCCCTCTACCGTATGATTATAACAAAACAAATTACAAAAAATCTGTGGGAAAATCCTCTTTATGTTTGGCTTACAAGCGAAGATAACAAAGTTTTGGAAAAAGACACCCGAAAGATTAGCGATTTGTTTAAAATAATAGCTCCGAAATAATAACAAGGCTTATATTATTGCAGTTTCCGCATCACAAAATTTTTGCCAATATCCAATCAGGCATAATCCTAAAGAGCCACGCTATAATCCTCCATCGTCTAGTAACATACGCATGTTTCTTTTTTTTCCTGATAGCATTAAATATCTGTGTTGCCGCCTGTTTTGCGGATGTAACCCAAAACGTTCCTTCCCCTTGAGCCATTGCCGTACCCACGAAACCCGGTTGTATATCGGTAACAGTAATGGGAATTTTGCTTTTGATAGCTTTCAATCTCATCGCTTCCAAATAATTTGATATAAAAGCTTTAGATGCATTATAAGCGGGCGCAGACGGGTTACCCCTTATAGCGGCTATAGACGATATGCCAACAAGATGCCCCGATTTCTGCTTTAAAAAGTGTTTCATAGCAACATTTGCAATTGCCGTAAATCCAATAACGTTAACTCCTATCGTTTTATTTTCTTTCTCCCATATTAAATCTTGATTGTCAAAACCTACCCCCGCATTTATCACTACAGTATCAACACCACCCATCTCTTTTATAATTTCTTCAAGAATACCCATAGCTTCGACAGGATTTGATACATCCATTTGTTTTATAAATACGTCGCTTGGACATTCTTTTGCCGCTTCCGAAAGAAGCTCTAATCTGCGCGCAGTAATACCGACAGCATAGCCGTGTTCGCTAAATACCTTTGCAAGACACTTGCCTATCCCTGATGATGCCCCGATAATAATAACTTTCTTTTTGCTCACATTTTGGCTCATATAAAAATTGTACAAAACTATTCACTGCCCGAAAGATTAGCGATTTGTTTAAAATAATAGCTTCGGATTAACAATATATTTTAGTTGGTGATTTATTATATAAAGAGCGTACCTCTGCCTCATAGATAAGTCGTTGCGATTTGTGTTACAATAGGCGAAATACACTATCGTAAAATGCGCTACTATGGAGTTCCTATTCAAATGTTATGTTTAACACTACTAAAGAGATAATATCCGACATTAAAAAGGGCAAAATGATAATCGTGGTTGACGATAAAGACCGCGAAAACGAGGGCGATTTGGTTATAAACGCTTCCAAAGTAAAACCTTCAGACATTAATTTTATGGCTAAACACGGCAGGGGACTCATCTGCGTTCCGATGGAAGAAAAAAATTTAACACGCCTTAAACTAGGGCCTATGTGCAACGATAATTCCGACCCCTTGTGTACCGACTGGCAAATTTCAGTTGATGCAAAAAAAGGCGTAACTACGGGGATATCCGCCTACGACCGTTCAAAAACTATACGCCTCTTGGCAAACCCTAAAACGAAACCTTCGGATTTAGTAAAACCGGGACATATCTTTCCTTTGAGGGCAAAAAAAGGCGGCATTTTGGTAAGAGCGGGGCATACCGAAAGTTCCGTAGACTTGATGCGCCTTGCAAAAATGCCTTCTACTGCCGTTATCTGCGAAATTATAAACGATGACGGTAAAATGGCAAGAATGCCCGAGCTTAAAAAATTCGCAAAAAAACATAACCTTAAAATATATTCCATAGCCCAGCTAATACAACACCGCAGAAAAACGGAAAAACTTATAAAAAAAATAAGCCAAACCATTATCCCTACTAAATTTGGCAATTTCAAAGTCGTAACATACAAAGACGAAATAGAAAACAAACATCATCTCGCTTTTGTGATGGGCAAAGTGAACAAAAATCCTACTTTGGTAAGAGTTCATTCAGAATGTTTGACGGGAGATGTATTCGGCTCGCTTAGATGCGACTGCGGCAACCAGCTTAAATCCGCTATGCAGGTAATCTCAAAGGCAAAAAAAGGCGTTCTACTTTATATGCGTCAAGAAGGACGCGGAATAGGGTTAGCGGAAAAAATGCGCGCATATAAATTGCAGGACAAAGGACTAGATACCGTTGAAGCAAACCACGCTTTGGGTTTCAAAGCAGATTTACGCGATTACGGAATAGGAGCTCAAATTTTATCCGATTTGGGACTTAAAAAAATAAAACTATTAACCAATAACCCCCGCAAAATAGCAGGGCTTAACGGCTACGGACTTGAAGTAGTTAAAAGATTGCCAATTGAAACTAAACCGCATAAAAAAAATATCAAATACCTTAAAACAAAAAAGCAAAAACTTGGACATAAACTTGAAACAATAGTAACATAACTTGTGGAGGAATTATGACAAAAATAATTGAAGGAGATATGGTAGTAAAAGATAAAAAATTCGCTTTGGTAGTTTCGCGTTTCAATGACGTAGTTACAAATAATCTTATGAGCGGATGCACCGATACTTTAAAACGCCACGGTACTGATGAAGGCGATATTACGATAGTACGCGTCCCCGGAGCTTTTGAAATTCCGATGACGGCAAAAAAAGTTGCACAAACCAAAAATTACGACGCAATTATATGTCTTGGTGCCGTAATAAGAGGACAAACACCGGATTTTGATTTTGTATCCGCAGAAGTAACCAAAGGAATTGCACAGGTTTCTATGGAAGCCGATTTACCCGTCACTTACGGAATAATCACAGCCGATACTCTGGAACAGGCAATAGAACGCTCGGGCGCAAAACAGGGTAATAAAGGAAAGGACGCCGCACTAGCCGCAATAGAAATGGTTAACCTTTCGGCTAAAATAAAATAATTTTGACCCGTGAAAAAATCTCACTACCGCTATATGAATTTGGCCATAGATCTTGCTTTAAAAGCGCAAGGTAGGACATTGCCAAACCCAATAGTGGGAGCGGTAGTAGTCAAAAACGGTAAAATTGTCGGTAAGGGCTATCACAAAAAAGCGGGCGGACATCACGCCGAAGTATTTGCGCTAAAACAAGCAGGCAGTAAAGCTAAAGGAGCGCAACTCTACGTAAACCTTGAACCATGCTCTTTTCACGGAAAAACTCCCCCCTGTACCGACTTGATAATAAAAAGCAAAATAAAAAAGGTTTACATAGCGGTAAAAGATTTTAATCCGACGGTAAACGGAAAGGGAATAAAAATACTAAATAGGCACGGAATAAAAACTCATTTGGGACTTCTAAAAGAGAGGGCTAAAAAAATTAACCTTCCGTTTTTCAAATATGCAGTTAAAAAAATGCCTTTTGTAACAACGAAAACTGCTCAGTCTTTAGACGGCAAAATTACTTCAAATTCGGGCACTTCTAAATGGATAACTTCAAGCGTTGCCCGTAATTTTGCAAAAAAACAAAGAAAGTTTTATGATGCAATAATGGTAGGCATAAATACCGTTTTAAAAGATAATCCCAAACTGACGGCGGGCAAAAAAATAAATAAAATCGTAGTAGATAGCACGTTGAAAACTCCGGTAAGCGCAAATATCTTTAAGTCTAAAGACAATGTAATAATCGCTACTTTAAAAAGCGATAAAAGCAAAAAAGCGCTACAATTAAAGCGTAAACATAAAAACATCTTGATATTAACAGTAAAACCGAAAAAAGGAAAAATAGACTTAAAAGATTTACTTAAAAAACTTGCGAAAATGAGTATTTCAAACGTTTTATCCGAAGGAGGCGCTTGCCTAAACGGCGCATTGTTTGACGACGGTCTAGTTGATAAGGTTAATTTTTATATTTCGCCTAAAATTATAGGCGGAATTAATTCGTTACCTTCAATTGCAGGCAAAGGGATAAAAAAACTGGATAAAGCAATTGAACTCAAAAACATAAAAATGAAAAAATTAGGCAGAAATTTATTTATAGAGGGTTATGTTTAGCGGAATAATAGAAGAATTGGGAAAAGTAAAAAATATCCCCAAAAACAAAAAAAGAAAACTCCCCCTTGTCAAAGGGGGGGAGGGGGGATTGGGTAATTTATGAAAAAGAAAACTTTTGTTAGTATAATTTTAATAGGTCTTT
>DATKZD010000093.1:0-3047 GCA_035528195.1 Elusimicrobiales bacterium | reverse complement strand
GAAAGCGTGGAACATTCGGATGGAAAAATAGTGATAAACGTTGGAGATTTATCGGGGAAAGCAGAGTACGCAAAACTGCTTGAACACGGAAGCGGAAAAATGCAGGCAAGACCTTTTTTAATGCCGCTTGTGCATAAGTATTTCTGGCTTCTTAAACAAAAACTACTTCAAGGACTTAAACAATGATACTGGAAGACATATATTCGTATTTAGTCAACGACGCAAACTTGCAAACGCTTTTAAACGGCGATGAGGATAACCCAAAAATATATCCCAATTACGCCAAAGCATCAGAAATGGAACCTTTTGTAATTTATCGTTCACTCAATCCGGGCACTAGCCGTGAAGGCGTATTAGAAGACGAAATTATTAATTTTGAAATAATCGCCTCGGATTATGAAAAGCTTATAGACATAAGCTTAAGACTTGGCGAACTTTTAGACAAAGTAAAAGAAGATGATATCCCGTCGGCAAATTACCGCATTTTTTACGGTGAAAAAACGGGAGGAAGTGATTTCAGCGATGCTTTAAGGCGGCATGTGAGAATGCTTAATTTTGCATTCAAATTCAAAAATAAGGAGTAAATAATATGGGAACAGCAACAAATATCGTAGTAGGATTACAAAACACAAATACAATCAAAGTCGGCAGTTACGGCGATGACGAACTGACAGCGGTTGATTTGGGCTACATCAAAGGCGGCATCGTGATAGAGCACGACTCGGACCATTACGACGTCAAAGTAGACCAGGTTTTAGGCGCTGTAGATAAAATAACCGTAGAAGAAAGTATGAAAATCAAACTGTCTTTAGCCGAAGCTACTTTGGAAAATCTTGCAGTTGCTTTCGGTTATCCGACGACTGCGGTATCGGCCGGTACGTTTAATTTCGGTTCAAAAAGCGAAAGCGAATTTAAAACGCTCTACATAAATGTCAAAGGGCCTGCAAATGCCGAAAGAAAGTACACTTTCTGGAAAACAAAGCCAACGGGAAAAACTTCGCAGGAATATAAACGTAACGGAGAAACTTTGGTTGACGTGGAATTTGACGTGTTATGCGATACGACAAAATCTCAAAACCAGCGTTTCGGTTCGATAGCCGACACGGCAGTTTAAAATTTCTACCCCCCGTGTCATGACACCCCGCCGATGATATACGCCTCATCGGCGGGCAAGGGGAGGAGCTATTTTTAGCGAAGCTAAAAACATTAGCGCACACCCCTCATCCCAACCTTCTCCCGCAAGGGGAGAAGGGGAAACATTTATCACCTCTCCCCTTGCCAAACTTACCAACGTTCTCCCCCTTGATAAAGGGGGGGAGGGGGGATTAAATCAAAAAAAGAAAATATAGGGGGGATTGAAAAAATAAGGTTGGGAAGATTTTAAAAAAATAAAACAAAAGGAGATTAAATATGGACGTTTTAAATACATTGGTACCGCCTTCACAACAAATAAGCGTATTAGGAAAAACAAGAACGATAAAACCTTTTACGCTAAAACAAACGATATTGTTAGGACGCATCGTAAACGAAATCAAAGGAAAGTTAGATATAGATTTAAAATCCCAAAAATCCGCTTCGGCTTTATTTTTAGATATTTTGGCAAAACTCGGTAAAGAAGAAACCGTAAATTTGATAGAAATTCTGCTTAACACCGATTTAGACGAGTCAGAAAAAACTATGGCGGAAAACATTTCGTTAAACGAACTTTCGGAAATTATAAAAGCGATATCTAAAATAAACGATTTTAAAAAGGTACTTGGAAATTTCACAACGGCGCTGGAAACGGTAAACACGGGCAAATAGATGCGCTCTCCAGCGCCATAACAAAAGTAGCATCTGTGTATTCTGTTACACCGGAATATATTTTAAACCAGACTGTAGACTGGCTTATGTGGGCGTACAAAAACGCAACGGAAATGGAGCTTCAAAAATTTAAGTTTTTTATTTCAGCTTTGACGGGGCAAAATTTAACTGATGAACCAAAACAAGCAAACGAACTGGAACTAAAAAATATAGGCCTGGGGGGATTTTAAAAAACAAAAAAGTAATGCCCCCCTTTTCTAAGGGGGGATTAAGGGGGGATTTGAAAAACTAAAAGAAACAGTAAAAAATTGATAGTATAGGGGTATGAATATGAAAAACGAAAAAAAAGAAGTTACAGAAAAAGATATACGGAGTTGGAATGTTAATTATGATATTGCAAAAGAGGCATTTAACCAATCGCATATTAGAACAAAAGATTTATTAGATGTTAAAGATAAATCTGATACTAAAGCATTTACTTTGTTGTCTATTTATATAACACTCATTATTGGTTTGCTTACTGTGGGAAATATTTTTAGTGAAAAGATAGAAAAAATATCTATCATTTATTTATTTGTTATACCAGCAATATCATTGTTTTTTGGCACTATTATGCTTTTCATATCTTTATTGTCTTCAAAATACGCATATTTGGGAAGTACTCCTAAAATGTGGCTTAAAAAGGAGATAATGGAAGGTGATAATAATACTTTAGCTAAATTACTAGTAGAGTTGACATATTTTTACAAGAAAAGGATATGCCAAAGTATTAAAAGTAACAGGAAAAAACTTATTTTTATAGATATTGGTATAATTTTTGGATTATTTTCAATATTGTCGTGTGTATCAAGAATTTTCATGTCAAAAACTTCTTCTGTCTATACCCCCCTCATCTTCTTCAAAAAAATCGTTGTTGAGATTTTCACTTTCCCCAGTTGGATTATTTGGGGTATCTTGTTGCTCGTTATTGTTATTTTCGTTTGTCATAAATACAAGTTACTAAAAAAGTTATTCAAAGTAAACAAATTGTAATAATTAAAAGAATGTGTCGTACCTGAAATTTCTCGTACCCCATTCCCGAAGCCTTTCACCCCTTATCCCATTCCCGAATGTCTCTATCGGGAAACCAGCATAAAAAAAGGAAAAATCCTTATTAACACTGGACCCCCGATTAAAAATCTCGGGGGTGGTAATGGTGTGTTTTGTGCTTAACAACGCACATAGCGTTGCGTTAAGGAGCGGGG
>DATKZD010000092.1:0-3097 GCA_035528195.1 Elusimicrobiales bacterium | reverse complement strand
CAGGGTGGAGAAAGGCGGAAGAACTTTAGTCGTCTCCGATTCATTTCAACCCGCCCCTGCAGAAAAACAGGGAGTTGGTGACATACTAACCTCACCGATGAAGGGCTTTGAAAAAGCAGCCGAGGTAATAATTTTTCTTCTAATTATAGGAGGGGTATTTAGCGTTATACAAAAAACGGGTGCGATAATGGTTTTTCTGCAAAAAATGGGGTACCTGTTTACAAAAAAACCACATCTAAAAAAGTTTTTCATACCTGTAATGATGTTTCTGTTTTCTTTGGGAGGGGCTACGTTTGGCATGTGCGAAGAAGTAATAGCATTTATACCCATATTCGTTCCGATAGCTCTGTCTCTAGGCTATGATACCGTTGTGGGTATGTGTATACCGTTTTTGGGCGCTGCTGCGGGTTTTGCCGCCGCTTTTGCAAACCCTTTTACAATCGGCGTTGCCCAGGGCATAGCGGAACTTCCGATGTATTCGGGTAAAGAATACCGCATCGTTGTTTGGCTTATAGTTACGACCGCAATGACTGCTTTTGTAATGAGATATGCTTCTAAAATACAAAAAAAACCGCAAGCAAGCCCTATGTATGAGGAAGATAAATTAAAACGCCACGACTTTCATCTAGACGAATCTAGACATGATAAGTTTACCCTAAATCACAAAATAATACTCGGCATGTTTGCAGCTGCAATACTGCTGATAATTTTTGGCGCAACAAAAAAAGGCTGGTATATTCAGGAAATAGCCGCATTATTTTTTGCTTTGGCAATAGCATCGGCGATAGTGGGAAGGTTAAAAATAGGCGACTTTACCAACACCTTTGTAGCAGGCGCTAAAGATATGGTTCACGTTGCTTTAGTCGTTGCATTTGCGCGGGCAATTTTAGTTGTGGCAAGTGACGGTAACATTTTAGATAGTATGCTGCATTATACTGCAGGACTTATTGAAGGAGCGCATCCCATTGTAGCCAGTCAGGCAATGTTGGTAGTGCAAACATTTGTTAACTTCTTTGTCCCTTCAGGTTCAGGACAGGCCGCTTTGACTATGCCTATTATGGCTCCGTTGGCTGACGTACTTGGCGTGTCGCGCCAAGTTGCAGTACTTGCATTTCAGTTTGGCGACGGATATAACATCATACTTCCAACAAGCGGCGCCACTATGGGCGTGTTGGCTATGGCGGGTGTATCTTATCAGAAGTGGCTAAAATGGGTTTTGCCTCTTATGATTATATGGTTCGTGCTTTCTATGGCGCTTTTAATTCCGCCGTATTTTATGGACTGGCAGTAGATTTTTACGTGCTTTAAAAACCTACGGCATAGCTGAAAATATGTTTCCAAGTAGATAAGTTGTTTCGCTGGGTCTCTTTATTTTCTAAAATTTAACTATAGTGAAGTTTTGGTAGAAGGGTCTTGAGTTATGCTGAAAAAATTTAATATCAAAAACAATGTACTTGTAGACACCAAAGACAACCTCGGCGAATTAATGATATTTTCCGACCCTACTCCTGAGGAAAAAAAATATTTAACGAATACTTTTCAGCTTGATGCCCACACATTAAACTCGGCATTAGACCCCGAAGAACTTTCACGTCTGGAATTTGAACCGGAACATATAGCGCTTATTTTTAAACGTCCTAGAAATTTTTCCGGAAAGGATCAGCTGCTTTTTAAAGTAGCATCTATGGGAATGTTTCTGTTTAAAGACAGACTGGTTGTGGTTATATCCGAAGACATACCCCTACTTACAGGTAAGAGGTTTGGCGTTGTGCAGTCATTAAAAGATGTCTTTTTAAAAATTATCTATAATTCTATTTCCCACTACATAGAACATTTAAAAGTGATAAATATGATTTCCGACGAGATTGAAAAAAAGATAAGCACTTCGCTAGAAAATAAATACCTATTAAACCTGTTTAGTCTTGAAAAAAGTTTGGTTTATTATTCAAACGCCATAAGTTCTAACGGTTTTGTTTTTGAAAAACTTAAAAATCATTCAAGCCGCATCGGTTTTGACGAACGTTTACTGGAAATGCTTGAAGATATTACGGTAGAAAACAGCCAGTGTCTGCGCCAGACAGATATTTATTCCAACATTTTAGCAAGCCTTATGGATGCAAGGGCATCTGTGGTAAACAATAACCTCAACATGTTGATGAAAACCTTAAACTTAATTGCCATATGCATTATGTTGCCTGCGCTGGTTGTAAGTTTCTTTTCAATGAACGTTAAAATCCCTTTTCAGGGATATCCTTATGCCTTTTGGATTATTGTGGGGCTTGCCGTTGTAAGTATTGCAGTAACCGTTGGAGTATGGTACCGCAAAAAGTGGTAGGTTAAATTTTAAGTTCCAGAATTTCAATCCCTTCCTTTAACACTTTTTCCAATTGAGACTCTCCTCTAAAACTTTCGCCATATAACTTTATTTTGGGTTCGGTTCCTGAAGGGCGGACTAAAAACCAACTGTCTTCAAGATAAATTTTAATGCCGTCGCCGATACGTATTTTTGTAACGCTTTCGTTTGCTACGGTTTTAACCGAAGAAAGTTTTTCTTCGGTTAAAGATTGCAGATGTTTTTTTACTTCTTCGCTTGCGGGTAAATCTTTCCTTTTATATACGGGGTTTGCGTATTTTTTAGTTATTTCGTCATAAATTTGCGATATGTCTTTACCCGTTTTTGCCGTAATTTCAAATGCCAGCATAACGGCTAAAATACCGTCTTTTTCGGTTACCCAGTCAAAAATACTTACTCCTGCGCTCTCTTCGCCGGCAAGGATAAATTCCCCGTTTAAAATTCCCTGCGTAAAATTTTTAAATCCCACATTAGTTTCGGTAACGTTTCTGCCGAAACCTGCGCATATTTTGTCTATTAAATGAGTAGTTCCTATTGAGCGCGCGGCTCTTAAACTGTCCGGAAAATTATCGCGGTTTGTAAGTAAATAATAGAGCATTACCGATAAGGCATTATTTGGAGCTATAAGCCCCCCTTTTTTGGTTATAATACCAAACCTGTCGGCGTCCGGATCGCATACGCCTGTTACATCGTAATTGGATTTTATCGCCAAATTTAAAACCTCCTTAAGCGGATAAGGCGAAG
>DATKZD010000091.1:0-7010 GCA_035528195.1 Elusimicrobiales bacterium | reverse complement strand
AATTTTATCTGGAGTTTCTTGTATTTTTAAAGGATATGTTACCGCTGGTACTATTATAGCCAGTAGTACTGTAGTCAGTTTGGTAACAGTATTTGTTGTTGGTAAGGGGCATCAAAAAAAAGATTTAGACAAGAAAAATGTTGATAAACAGTAACAAAACCTGCCTGTTGTGCATATTGTTTTATTTTGTTCCAGTATTTTTGAAAAATTTCAACTATTTTACGTGTCAGATTTTAGAACCTTAATTAGTTGCTGTAGGTTTATAGTATACTAGGGTAGGTTATAGGAAAGGGCGGAGTTTTTATGGAAGATGTTTCCAAGCGCGGCGGTAACGATAAAGTTACAGACGGAAGCTATGTTTCGCCTCCGTCAGCTGATGCGGATACTGCTTTCAAAAATAATTTCTACCATAGAACACCCGATAAAAGGGATCTGTTTGAACTTCGTAACAAACTTGGTGATTTTGGTTTTTCCCACGATGACGTATACAAACTGTCTTTAAAATTTGCAGGTATCTTAAAAGCGATAGATATCAAAGCCAAATTTGATAAAATTTTAAAATCGCTCCATTATATTAAAAATCCCGATGAAAACCGCACGTTGGCAATAGACGTTTTGGTTGACGAAGTTACTATATCCGAAGCTATCAAAAAATCCCATGTTAAAAAAAGCGAAAAAGAAATAAAAGAAACCTTAAAACATCATTACTGGGCAAGAAATTATTTAAACGAACTGGCTAAAAAATATGCAGGCGAAAAAACCCCCGCCGAAATAATAGCTAAATTCAAACTAATGCTTGCCGACATTCCTTACCTGAAAGATCCCACCGAAAATATAGAACTTGCGGTATCGCTTCTCATAGATTGGTCTAATCACGATAAAGTTGCAAAAAAAACCAGACTTGTTGAGTTTCACAACGATTTACATAAACTTTTCGGCAAACTGCCCGAAGAACTTACCGTTAAATTGGTAAATTTATTTTTCGGCTTAAAAACTCCGCAACAGTTATTTGAGCAGTGTCATAAATTGCTTGAGGATTTGGGCTATCCTATAAAACAGGAAAATTATATTTTTGCACTAAATATGATTTTGGGAAAAATTTCCAAAGAAGAGGCTCTAGTTGAGTTGCGCAAGCGTAAAAACAAAGAGTTTGTTTTACAGTTATCAAAAGAGTTTAGCTTATCCGATAAAGATAAATCCACGCTTGTGGAAGAGTATTGTTACGGCAAGGGCGGAACGTGGTTTGACGAGAAATTTGCGCACGTCGTTGGCGGATTAAACCGATATCCCGCCTGCGAAAAAAAGAATACTTTTTTGGCTTTACAGGTTTTACTCGGACAAATTTCGGAGGCGAAGGCGTTTGATATATCGCGCATCTACAAAAATACGTACTTTATAAATGAGTACGGGCAACAATTTAGTTTATCCAAAGATAAAGTTCTCAAACTTATTTCCGCCTATTCCAAGGAAAACTCAACGAGTTTTTTAGACAGAGACATATTAACCGTAACAAAAAATTTTGAGGACTCAGACGAAATAAGAAATATTTCCATTATGCTGGCACTGAGAGTTTTAATAGGGGATATTTCTTTGGAGAAAGCAAAAGCTCTTTCGGGTTTTCATCTTGCTTTTAGTAAATTTGCTATTTCGCATAACGATATTGAAAGAATAGCTGCTAAATATTTAGATAAAAGAAATCCATTGGAGATGGTTGAAGCTTTTCAATCTATACTCAACGGACTTTCTTACGTAGTTTCCAAAGAAGAAAATTATGCAACCGCAATAGAAGTTCTTTTAGAAGGAAGTTCCGAGGCTTTTAACAGAGCGGTTAAACAAACTCAAACTATAAAAGAAAAAACCCTGTTTAAGGAAGAGATTGCCTCCTATGGTTGGTTTGGCGGATACGTGTCTGACATTACCGATAAATTTTTCCCTCACAAAACTGCAGGTGAAATTAAGTTGGAATTTGAAAAAATTTTAAATAAACTCTCGGATAATCATGATAGAGAACTTTTTGTAGATTTGGCTCTAAAAATGCTTTTGAAAAAAATATCTGTATCGGAAGCGATTACAAAAGCGAAGACGAGAATAGAAATCAGTTCTGCAGAATGGACAAAGGGTTTTGTAAAGGAAATAGAAAACGGTTATCTGGGAATTAAAAACGTAGGCGAAATAATAAAAGATTTTAATTCCAGATTTGAACGGTTTAAATTTTGGCGCAAAGACAGGCAGTGCCATAAATTTATCATTGAAAAAATTATGCGGGAAATTAATGATAATTTATCTCCGCAAATTACATTACTTGCAATGAAACTTTTGGATGTCAAAATACCTTTGCGCAACGTAGATAAAATTTGCAGTTTTATTGAAAGTGAGTATGATGGCTCTTTGGATACCGGTATGATTTTTGACAGATATATTAAGATTTATTCCCACCTAAAAAACCATAACCAGGCAACGCAGGAAACTATAAACGAAATTAGAAAAAAAGCATGAGTTGTTAGTAGCTAATCTAGTCCTTGAAAACAACATATATCCCACCCCCCAAATTTTCAATTGGGGGTCTAGATAAAAAGGAAAATTCCTTTTGGTTCCCCGTTGATGCGAGGACAAGACTGGATTCCCGATAGAAAATTTCGGGAATGGAATGTGTTATTTCGCTGTTAAGGTTTTGTTTTCCAGGTGGAGTACTCTGTCTGCGTATTTTTCGGTTTTTGGATTGTGAGTAACCATCAAAACACAGACACCTTTTTTAGTGAGGGATTTAAGGTCGTTATATATGATATGGGCATTATCGGCATCTAAATTACCGGTTGGCTCATCAGCTAAAATAATTGACGGATTATTTCTAAGTGCGCGGGCAATACATGCTCTTTGTTTCTCTCCGCCTGATAGTTCCTGAGGCATTTTACCGGCAAGTTCCTTTATTCCCAAATGACCCAGTATTTCCAAAGCTTTTGTGCGTTTGAAATCTCCGTTTATAAACCCCGGCATCTCTACATTTTCAAGCATTGTAAATTCGTGGAGAAGAGAATCAAACTGAAACACAAATCCGATTTTTTTTGAACGTAAACGTGATTTTTCTTTTTCGTCTAAATCCAAAGCGTTAACATTATTGATTAGTATTTTACCACTATCGGGAGTATCCAAAAGACCTATAAGATTTAGCAGCGTGCTTTTACCGCACCCGCTTGGACCCAAGAGAGTTACAAATTCACCTTTATTTAACGATAGATTAATATCTTGTAAAACCACCAGTTTTTTACTGCCGTCACCGTATGTTTTGGTAATGTTGTCTAATTTTATTATCTCATCCATATCTTATCGCTTCCACAGGGTTTATTTTGGAACTTCTGTATGCAGGATATAAAATTGCCAAAAAACATAAAAAATAACTTCCTAGAATAATAACGACGATATCCTGCCATCTTACCGCAACAGGCACTTTTGTTAAATAATAAATATCTGAAGGAAGTTCTATGGGACTGTGATTTGCTATAACCCAGCATAATCCCAAACCGAGAAGTATGCCCAGTATTATGCCTGTTGTTCCTATCATCAACCCTTCCCACCAAAAAATTTTCTGTATTTGTTTAGGAGTTGCTCCGATAGCTTTTAGTATTCCTATGTCTCGGGTTTTTTCTATGCTAAGTAAAATTAGGTTAGAAGCTATGTTTAAAGCCGCCACGAATACGATAAGTGTTAAAATTAAAAACATAACGTATTTTTCAAGTTTTAAGGCGGCATAAAGCGTGCTATTTATTTGAGCAAATGTTTTTACCGCATATCCGAAACTGAGTATTTTGGAAAGTTTGGATGCAACTTCCTCGGATTTATCTATATCAAAAAGTTTAATTGAAATGCCTGTTATCTGCTCTTTGAGATTTAAAAATTCGGAAGCCGATTTTAAACCCGTATAAACCATAGTATTGTCAAAATCATAATACCCCGTTTTTATAAATCCCGAAACTTTAAATTTTTTCATACGGGGAAAAGTTCCGATACTCGTTGCTACCGACTGGGGTGATATAAGTACAATTTCATCGCCTATAACGATGCTCATATTGTATGCAAGTTCCTGCCCCAAAACTATCGGAGGCAGAGTTTCGCCTTTTGGAAGATGCCAACTGCCTTTAATTAAAAATTTATCAAGTTTATTTACTTTCTTTTCTTTTTCGGGATCCAAACCTCTAAGTACTACGCCTGTGGAATTATTATTAACGGTAAGTATTGCCTGTCCGTAAATAGCGGGGGCGGAAGACTCTATGAGAGGATTTGCATGAAGTATTTTTTCAAATTTTTCGTAAATGTCGGCATCCATCTTTCCGTAAACTACTATATGCGCCTGCGCTCCTATTATTTTTTCCTGAATATCGTGTTGAAAACCGTTCATTACCGATAACGTCGTAACGAGCGCTGCCACACCCACGCTAATTCCCGCAATGGCAATTACAGTGGTGATGATAGTAAACAGTCCCTTTCTTTTTGCTTTTAGATATCTTTTTGCAGCAAAAAATTCAAATTTTTTCAGCATATTGTTTTTATTCTTCTTTATCGGAACTTTGGTGTTCTGATTTTAGAGTGGGAAATAAAATAACTTCCCGTATAGAAGGATTGCCCGACAAAAGCATTATAAGTCTATCTATGCCTACGCCTATTCCGCCCGTTGGAGGCATACCCATTTCTAATGCTTGTACAAAATCGGAATCTATGATGTCCGTTTCCTGATTTTTTTCTACTTCTTTTTGGCGTATTTGTTCTTTAAGGCGTTCGTTTTGATCCTGTGGATCGTTAAGCTCCGTGTAGGCGTTGGCTATTTCTTCCGTACCTGCAAAAAACTCAAATCTTTCTACTAGCGAGGTATCGCCTTTTTTACATTTGGCAAGCGGTGTTATAGCCGTTGGGTGGTCAAATACGAATGCGGGTTCAAAAAGCGTAGGCAGTATTTTTTCATCAAAAATCCGTTCGAAAATTTTTGCCGAAGGAGTATCTTCGCCGCATTCTATTTCAAGTTTTTTTGCAAGTTTAACTAAAGCCGCATCGTTGAATTTTTTGCCGTCTAATACTTCATGTATGTCGGCGCCGCATTTTTCTTTCCATAACTTAGGCATATACAATTTTCTAAAGGGAGGTTTTAGGTTTATTTTTTTACCGCGGTATTCTACTTCGGTTTTTCCAAGTTTATCGCAGCAGGATTGCATTATATCTTCAAAAAGTTTTGCCATGCCGTTGTAGTCGCTGTAAGCCTCATACGCTTCAAGCATAGTAAACTCCGGATTATGACGTGTATCTATACCTTCGTTTCTAAAAACTTTTGCAATTTCATAAACCCGTTCAAGTCCGCCTACTACAAGGCGTTTTAAATAGAGTTCGGTTGCAATGCGCATAAATAGAGGCATTTTTAATGCATTATGAAAGGTGGTAAACGGTCTTGCATTTGCTCCTCCTGCGCTGTGGCAGAGGGTGGGAGTTTCTACTTCCAAATAATCTTTTTTATCAAAAGTGCTTCTTATAGCCTGCATTACTTTTGAGCGGAGTATAAAAATGTCTTTCGCCTTTTGATTGGCAAGTAAATCAAGGTGGCGGTGCCGAAACCTTATTTCGGTATCGTGTATGCCGTGCCATTTTTCAGGCATAGGGCGTATTGCTTTTGAAATTAAGACCAATTTATCGGCATTAATTGTTTTTTCACCCGTTTTTGTCGTAAAAATCAATCCCTGTACTTGCACGAAATCGCCTACGCGGATATGTTTTTTAAAAAAATCATAGCTTTCCTGTCCCACGTTATCGCGTTTGATGTAAAGCTGAATTTTAGCGGTCCTATCTTGAATGTGTACAAAAGAAGCTTTACCCATCAGGCGAAGTTGCATTACTCTGCCGGCGCAGGAAACTTTTGTTTTTTCTTCGCTTTCCAGAGCTTCTTTTGCGCTGTGAGTTAGGTTAACCCTATGTGGATAAACATCAACATTGTTTGAAATTAATTCGTTTATTTCTTTTTTTCTTATTTCAATTATTTCGCTAAGAGTGTTTTTTTCCATGTTCTGTTAATACCTTTTCAATAACCGTTTTAAGATCGCTAGGTTCAAACGGTTTTTCTACAAATTCGCAAACATTATCTTTGTCTTGAAATAACTCTCTTGTCTACCCCTTGCCTGTCATTACTATTACGGGAATATTTCCTGTATTTTCATTTTCCAGAAGGTGCGTAATTAGAGTGTAGCCATCCATTTCGGGCATCATAATGTCGCAAATTATTACATCGGGAAGATTGTCTTTATCCTTTAGCGTTTCCAGTGCTTCTTTGCCGTGAACTGCAGTAGTCACTTCGTAATCAAATTGTTTGAGGATAAATTCTAAAAGTTTAAGTAAATCTTCATTATCTTCAACTACTAGTATTTTTGCTGCCATAACGGCTCCTTGCCTGATTTAATTTAACAGACTTTCACAACATTGTCGTAAAACCAAAGTTTACAAGCATATTTCTTTCCACAGCCCCATTCTACAAAAGATTAAGCTTGTCTGTACAATGTCGGCCACATTGGACATAGAGGGGGTTTTGCAACGGTACGTAAAATTAGTAATATTGGTTTGTTATGGCTATTGAGCGGACATTAATTTTAATCAAACCTAATGGTATCAAAAGACGGCTTGCAGGTTTATGTTTAAGTAAACTGGAATCTCTGGGAATGGAGCTTGTGGGGGCAAAAGTTTTAAAGGTGTCTAAGGAACTTGTTGCAAAACATTATCAACACCTAAAAAAACGGCCTTTTTTTAATGAACTCATTGAGGAAATTTCCGGTAAAAAAGTACTGGCGTTTATATATGAAGGCAATGATGCAGTTTCCAAAATGAGGGAAATTGTAGGCGCTACCAATCCCGAAAAGTCAAAACCCGGTACCATACGAAATAGTTTCGGAAGGATTAGGAACGGTAAGATTGAAAACATTATACACGCATCCAGCAGCGTTAAAGACAGTAAGCGGGAAATAGATTTATGGTTTTCCAAAGGC
>DATKZD010000090.1:0-2084 GCA_035528195.1 Elusimicrobiales bacterium | reverse complement strand
AATATAACAGACTACTATATTGTTCAATAAATTTTTGTTTTATCTCATCTTTTTTCCTCCCCCTTTAACAAAGGGGGAATTAAAGGGGGATTTTAAAAATCTTCTATCTTGTTATAAAATCACCCCCTGGCCCCTCTTTGTCTCCTTATAACTTCCCCCTTAATAAGGGGGAATTGTGGGGGATTGTATAAGGAAAAGAGGGGGGAGGAGAAGGTAGAAAAAATTTTAAAACCAAAAAAACAGGAGTAAAAATATGAAAAATATAAACAAAACAAAACAAAACAAAACAAAACAAAACAAAACAAAACACATAGTTATTGCAGTTTTATTTAGTTTAAATACGCTAACCCCTTCATTATTAATTGCAAAACCAACCGACAATAACCCTCTCAAATTAAGTAACTCAGAAAAAATAAAAATAGGAAAAGTAGCTACAAATGTAGCTGTAAATCCCATTATGGGCATTCCTCTTTTAGCTGTTGAGTTGGCTAGAACAGAAGCTAACAAGGAATTTTCAAAAATAGCCGAAAGTAAATCAAGTCCCGAGCAACTTATTAGCTTGCTCAATTGGGTAGATAAATACCCCGAACTTGCAACACTTTATTTTGAAAATGGAAATATGCAAAAATTATTAGCCGATGCAGTGGAAACAATTTATACAAGAGACGAAAAAGGCGAGAGAGTGGTTAATTTAGCGGCAGTATCGGATTTACTACAAAAAGACAAAAATTTTGTCAAAAAATTAGATAATGCAAAAGAATACCAAAAAACCGCAATTAAAAATATAAAAAAGAAAGAAAAAGAAAGAACTGAAAAATTAAAGGAAGTAAGTAAAAAGCAGTTTGATATTTTGTTTACTAAAACATCTGAAATAAATAGCTCGTTACTTACAGAACATAACAAAGAACTATTGAAAATAATCAGAGATAAGCAAAGTCTTGAACGATTTGTTGATTTAGTTAGATGGATAAATAAAGATCCCAAGCTGTCAATCCGTTATTTTGAAAAAGAAAACTTTAAAAAATTATTTATCGATGCACTAGAAACAATGTATACCGAATATGGTGACCATTTTACAAAAAAAGCATCGTTTTTTAACAAAGACAAAAATTTTGTTGGAAAATTAGACCGTGCATTTGATTGTTTACATCTTGCACGTGTGAACGTTAAAAAAGAAAAGGAAAGAATAGTAGGAACGCCTGAAGGGGGAAAAATAGCGGCAGAAAAAAAAGCAAAAGCAATAAAATGGCATATAGAATTTTTGAAAAGATTAAGATCCAAGGAGCAGGGAAACCCCGTTGCTGATTTCAAAAAAGGTGATTACAAAATATACGAGAAATATTATGAAAGGAGAGGATACAAAGCTAGTTCAAGAGAATTAGATGCTATTATGCGCTATTCCAACTACGAAAGGCATTTTATTTTGACTAAAATTGGTATACTTACTGCCCGATTACAAAGACCACTTAAAAACGATGAAGAAGCTAAAAAACTGGCTAGTGATATTGGGGCTGTTAATCTTAAAATACATCATTATTACTACGGACATATGGCTGTAATAAAAAAGCTTACGGGGGATTATTATGACCGTGAGGTAAAGAAGGGTAGCAAATTAGGAGACAAGGCAGTAGAAACTCACGTGTACTTAGATAATAATGCCAAATATTTCCCAGAAATAGCATACCCTCAATTAAGTAGAGTACGTCATTTTTTTCAGCAAAGAAAAGAAGAATTGGAAAATTCTTCAAAAAAGACAAAAACCGTAAAATAGCGTATATTAAAAACAAAGAATAGTTATAAACAAAACTACATAAGTTAATTTTAAAGTCGGGTTTGGAGTTTTTAAACAACATAAACCCGACTTTTTTTTATTTTTAATCCGTATTCGTAGTTATCTTACCTTGATAGATTGCTTCGGCACTGTGTTCCTCGCAACGACATGGGGAGAATAGATTAGCTTCGGTATACTTTGCTAAAGTTTATATTGAGCGCAGTCTAAATGCTACGGAGTGCTTCGCAACGACGTCGTTAGTGATGTCACCCCTGCAATTTTTTACTGTAGGGACAAGTCGCGACTTGTCCCT
>DATKZD010000089.1:0-2743 GCA_035528195.1 Elusimicrobiales bacterium | reverse complement strand
GTTCATAAATCATCAGCGTTTTATGAGATATTCGTCTACATCAACCGTTTTTATCGTGTCTCCGATTTTTATATGCCCGCCGTTTAAAACTTTGGCAACTACACCTTCATCAGGCATAACGCAATCGCCCGATTTATAGTGAATTGCAAAATATTTGTGACACTCCTTGCCTATGCTGCTAACTTCCAAAACGGCGTCAGTGCCAACGACAATTTTATCGCCCACATTTAAATCCGAAAGTTTAATTCCTTCCGTGGTAATGTCTTCCGAAAAATCGCCGGGTTTAAAACACGGAGCATTTTTCTTAACTTTACTGCTTCCGTTTTCCTTTTCAATACTTTCCCAGGAAACAAGCCCGACTTGTTTTGCAACATTACCGGCGGTCATAGAACTTTCCAGTCCAAAATTTTCAATGAGCCGCGCCTCTGCAACAGACGATTTTTCGCCTTTTGCCTTACAAATGTTAAGCGAGTGTATTTTCCCCTCTGCCATCATCTCCCCCTTTCCCGCATTTTAGGTGCATGCGGTCCCCAGTATTACTCATTTTTCTTTTGTCTTTTTGGCGTAGATAACTAAACTGCCCGAAAACGCCGCACTACCAATTATGTTTCCCAAAGTTACGGGAATAAGATTATTAATTAAAAAACTTCCCGTGGTAAATCCCGATAAATCAAGTCCGGAAGCCGATGCTGCTTTGGTTGTTTTAAGCATAAATCCCATTGAAGCAAAGTACATATTGCTAACACTGTATTCAAAACCCAACGCAATCAATATTGTTACAGGAATTAAAACAGAATAAATTTTACCTATGGTATTGCGGGCGGTAATTGCCATTTGCGCCGCTAGACAGATAAGCCATCCGCATCCTATGCCTCTAAATAACGAAGCGCCGAAAAAATTATGTGCTTTGACATTTGCAAGTGTCAAAACTTCAATTCCCGGCAAATAGCCGTTTAATTTCCACAGGTATGCGTAATACATTATGAAAGCCAGTATCAGTACGCCTACGAAATTAGAAAAATAAACTATAGTCCATTTTTTTAGCATATATTTAGGAGAAATTTGTTTTGTCACTACGCCTGCGAAAGTAAAATCATTCGCCGCAAAAAGTTCCCCGCCCGAAAGCATCGCCACTATTATCCCTGAGGAAAAAGCTATGCCCATAGTAATTTTTGTAAGCCCTGTACCTAAATATCTTGACGTATCTGCTGAAACCAGCACTAGCAAAGCCGTTGCCAAAGCAACGTAAAAACCTGTAATAACGCTGCGCATCGCTAAATCATAAAAAGATAATTTAGACGATGGGATATTGGTTTCTTTTGACAATGTGTAACGTAAAAATTTATTTTTCATAGAATTTTCCCATTGTAGTCATATATGGTCCCACGCAATTAGATTGTAGCAATTATATTTTTTGTTTTAAACTGTGCATAAAACAACGTTGTATGCACAAATTCAGACCGTAAATGTTAATGGATTAAATGGCAAAATACCCCTTGTCGTATCATACTGCGGAAACGGGAATGACACGTAAGTTTCAATTATGTGTGCCCATTCAACTTCGTCATAAACTCTATGTAATTTGGGGCTTCGCTCAGGGTAAAAAACACAGCAATGGCGTGTTTTTTACTCCCATTCTATTGTGGCGGGGGGTTTACTGGAAATGTCGTAGACTACTCGGTTTATTCCTTTAACTTCATTTATTATTCGGTTGGAAATTTTAGCCAAAAGCGCAGGGGGTAACGGCGCCCAACCGGCCGTCATAGCATCAATGCTTGTAACGGCTCTTACAGCTATGGTATTTTCGTAAGTACGATTGTCTCCCATTACTCCGACTGATTTTACGGGCAGTAAAACCGCAAACACCTGCCACAGTTTTCTATACCAGTCGGCTTTTTTAATTTCTTCAGTTACTATAAAATCGGCTTCCCTTAAGGTATCAAGTTGAGGTTTAGTTACTGCTCCTAGTAGCCGTACCCCAAGTCCGGGCCCGGGGAAAGGATGACGCCAGACAATTTCGTCTGATAGTTTTAATTTTTCGCCTATTTTGCGAACTTCGTCTTTAAATAATTCCCTAAACGGTTCAATAAGTTTAAAATTCATTTTTTTGGGAAGTCCGCCTACATTGTGATGAGTTTTTATTACGGCAGAAGGACCTTTAAACGAAACGCTTTCTATAACGTCGGGATAAAGCGTACCCTGCGCTAAAAATTTAGCGTTTTTAATTTTTTTGGCATACGCACTAAACACGTCTATAAAAACGTGTCCTATTATTTTGCGCTTTTTTTCGGGATCGCTAACGCCTTTTAAAGCGCTCAAAAATTTATTTTCTTCATTTGCATAAATTAAATCTATATGAAAATTATTTTTGAAAGTTTTAATAACTTTTCCCGCTTCGTTTTTACGCAGGAGACCGTTATTTACAAAAATGCACTTTAGTTTTTTTCCTATTGCTTTATGAAGCAAAACGGCAAGTACCGAAGAGTCTACTCCGCCAGAAAGCCCCAAAATAACATTATCTTTGCCTACAAGTTGTTTTATTTCTTTTACTTTGGAGTTGATGAAATTTTCCATTGTCCAGTTAGGTTTACATTTACATATTCCGAAAACGAAATTTTTTAGTATTTTTGTTCCGTGTTCGGTATGGGTAACTTCCGGATGAAACTGAACGCCAAATAATTTTTGCTTAACGCTTTCGGCTGCGGAAAATTTACAATTGGGGCTTGTTGCCGTAATTTTAAAA
>DATKZD010000088.1:0-4139 GCA_035528195.1 Elusimicrobiales bacterium | reverse complement strand
AGCCGAAAAGAAAGCGGCTCAATTAGTCGAAGCGGCAATATTAACACATTCTAATAAAGGTGTGCAAAAAGCAATGCGTAACCCCGCTAAAGCGTCCGGTTGGTATTTCTCAACGCCTAAACTAGCTGAATACCGCGCAAGGATTGAACGAGAGCGACGAAAAGGAGAAAAGGGTATAATTGCAGCACAAAAGGTTTTAGACGCTGCTATCGCAAAAAGAAACGCTTATATAGAAAAGAAAGACAATGCAACCGAATCGGTGAAAGCTGAATTATTATCTATCTATCAAAAAGAGCAAGCATCGAAAGACAAATTAAAAGGTAATTCAAACAATGTGCTATTATTGTTGGACCTGTCAACGGGTGCGCTTATGACTTTGTTATCGTTAATAATCGCTTTGATGATAAAAAACAATCCCGGCGTAAAAGTGCCTGAAGCAGGAAGTATTACAGAGATGATCTTCAAGGTGATAATGTCAGGTAAAAAATTAGTCATTATCGGTCTGGAATTATTAACACGCTCAGACCTTGACGGTGATGGATTTATAGGGGTAAAAAAAACAGAATTTATAATGGCAGAACCTACCCTAATCAAGACGGGCGCTCCTGACATAGAAACGGAAAGAAAATTCCAAAGCTTAGCCGCTAAAATTGAGGCTTTAGAACTTGAAAAAGAACTTGCTAAGAAATTAAAATTTAGCCAAACTGAAAAGCAAAATTTAGCCAAAACTGAAAATGCTAAGAAATCTAAGCCAAAAACTAAAAATCCCTTTAGCCCAAACGTTCTTGGCGGCAAATTGGCTAAGGTTTCAGATCAAAAAGGCTTTGAAAAACTTGCTAAGAAATCTCAAGAAAGTTTGCTAAGTTCTGAAAAAATAATCTTAAAACTGGCTAAGGTTTCAGTTGCTAAGAAACACTATGATAACGCAATTTTAGCAATTAAAAATTCTAAGAAAGAAGAGACTGAAAAACGTGCTAAAGTTAAGGCTTTGTGGCTTGCTAAAATTTTAGGAATTAAGGATAATTTAATTTAGACTAAATCTAAATAACGGGGATGGCGCAACGGTCCATCCCCGAACGGAAAAAAGCAACTTACTTTACTTATAACGGAAAATTATTCTTTACTTTTCCACGATGCCACAAATGCGATAATAGCAAAGACCGCACCAACCAATCCCATAATCAACGCCGTTGCCGTATTCACTAATTCGGCCGTAAGCCAGTCAAGTGAAAATAATCCCGCGAAAGTTACCAGAATTGTACCGATAACTCCCAACCAATGCCGAATCTGTCCGGCTATTTTGTCTGGATCAAAAAGTCTTGCAAACATAATTTTATTATTTATGTGATTTATACAAAATTGTATTTTCAATAACGCCAGTTATCCCGCTCTCTTTTAGCTTACTTTCTTTTCTCTAATTTCAGGAACTTGACAGCCTCGCCACCAAAAGGCGGCCTAACCATTTTGTTAACCCAAGTTAAGGAAGGGGAACCCTCAATAGCCATGTAAAAGCGGTGGGTGTAATAAATCGAAGTAGTAAAACCAGCGTCCGGTACAATTTTGGGATTCTCAATATCAAGTTTTTGCTCAACTTTGTATTGTACCCAACAATCCCAGTAGGTCAGGTATGCCTCCGGGTCTGTTTCATCTATAATGTCTGTGTAAACTTCAATCGTTTCCGGTGATACTGCGTAAGTCGCTTCATCCGTTGCCGTTGCTTCAAGGTAGGCAGCCCCGCCGCCTGCTCCGAATATCAGAGCTAAAATGTACAGTAATGCTTTTTTTAAAACCTCTTTCCAATTTTTCATGTTTTTATTATTATTATGTTAAATAGATTCAATTACTAATTGTGGTAATATTTCCGTAATTACCCTGTTTTCTGCTGTCGTTGTTTTATCCTCATTTAAGTACAAAACATTTCTTCCAGCTTCATCGGTTCCGCTAATTTCTTCAACAGATACCTCTATTTCGTAGTTCCTTGCGATTATTTCAAGGAAGCGCCCTGTGTAATATACGGCTTCCTGCAAATCAAAATGTGACGGTAAAATTAAACCCCTGTTTGAGTAGTATTTTTGTACGAATGAAAGTAGTACATCACTTGCCATTTCGGTAAAAAGATTCGTTGTCATTTCTAACAACATCCCGTCAACCGTTAAAATTTTGTATTTCTGGTCGCTTGCCGTTCTCCAGTACATCGTAAAAGTTTTGTCGTCTATCGGAAACAAAACAGCCCTTTCGTTTCTTGTTGGTATCGGTGGGGGAGGCGGCGGGTCTTCAGGATCTTCCGGCGGTGTGCCTGGGTCATCTGTGTAACCTGTCAAGATAGGTGCACCTGCTCCCGTCCTCATATCTTCACCGGGTGTGAAAATGTCCTTTGCGTGTGCTTCCAAATAGTCTTCTAGGTGGTATTGGTTTTCTATTTCAGGGTACATGGAAAGCAGTAAAGCAACAACGCCAGCCACATAAGGCGTAGCCATTGAAGTACCGGACAAATAAACATAGCCCCCATCTTTGTGAGTAGAGAAAATTTGCTCCCCAGGTGCGGCTACGTCAATCTCTTCACCGCCACTTGAAAAGCTCGACGGCTGCTCAGTCTTACCAATTGAGGCAACGGTAACAACTTGCTCGTACCTGCCAGGGTATAGGATTGTATTTCTATCTTCGCTCCATCCACTATTCCCGGCTGCCGCTACAATAAAAACGCCTTTTTCAATAGCGTAATTTACAGCATTTTCCAAATCAGCCGAACCTGCCGAACCACCTAAAGACAAAGAAATAATTTTTTTATGATCTGCAAAATCTGGCCCTACATCCAAATCGGCTACATACCGAATCCCCTTCGATATCCAGTCATACGAACCGGAACCGGAATCATTTAATACTTTTACCGCTACCAACTTTGCACTAGGTGCGCAACCAATAACCCCGAAATCATTATCAACGGCGGCGGCTATACCTGCACAATGATGCCCGTGACCGTGACCGTCTTTGTCGGGCGAAGTGGTAAAGTTCTTATTAAATTGCGGCAAGCTATTAGCTTTCAAATCTGGATGATCGAATACACCGGCAGTGTCTAAGATGAAAATTAAAGACTTTTCACCTTTTGTTTTACCATACACTTCCGAAGCCCTCAAATATTCATGACCCCAATCTTTTACTTGTCCGGCAGTCCTAAATATAACAGGAATAGCGGCATAGTCAGGGAGTTTAACATCAAATTTATTTTTCATTTTTTTTTGTTTTTCCTTATCATTTGTTCCTCTTTCAGATATTCGGCAAAATCACACATAACCTCTTTGTTATTATTAATAACCTCTAAAATATTGTTATTATTTGTCTTATATTCTTCGATTAAAGACTGATTACAAAGGTCAACTTTTGCCTCTAATTCCTTATTTTCTGTATTCATCCACCAAACAGCCAAGGCCAGCAAAGCGATGGAAAAACCTTGCTGCTTTGCCATCTGCATAATCTCCCCTAGTATTTTTTCCATAATTCATTTTTTTTAAGGGGGATGAGTAAATATGTTCATGTTTTAAAAAAAAATGTATACACTAAATTAAACCCTGCCGACTTAAACATACTTAAAATTACAAAGTCGTAAATATACCAATGCCATTTTTTTGCCCCGTCAAAATTTGCAGTACCCGCCGCTATCATCGCCGTATTTGTAATAAATCTCGTGAAGTGATACCCGTCCGTAACCCCTACAAAGATAGTCTTTGCGCCCCAAAATTTTGCACGTTTATCATCAGGCCAATTTTTATATTTGTTAGTCCAGCTTTGCAAGGGGTTCCAAAACTGATTATTTGCTTTCGGAAAACGGTCTTTAAATTTCCAATAATGAAAATCTAAAGTTTGGTTTAATCCGTCTGATGCTCCAGCTACCAATATAAGCCCACCTGTCAAAGAATACGCCTTCCAATTACCTTTTACATAGCTTAGGTAATTTTGTCCTTGCAGAACGCTTGAAAATAGCAATATGAAAATAATTAACCTCATGCGCCCGTATAAACTATCCTTACTGTCTTTGTATCATTCCAAAACAACCGCTTATCGCCTTGTTCATCGGTCATAAAAACTTCCAAGTGATTACCCGCTCCAAAAAAGTTCAATAAAACAAACGACCTGGCCGAAAG
>DATKZD010000087.1:0-2088 GCA_035528195.1 Elusimicrobiales bacterium | reverse complement strand
CTGCAACCACACTTTCAAAAGAAATGCAGGGTAAGTTTGAAAAATCTGCAAAATCTATAGAAGCTGCCGGTGCATTAGGTGAACTAATAGGGCAAAAAGCAGTTAAAGCAGGAGTTACGAAAGTCTGTTTTGACCGTGGGGGCAGACTTTACCACGGTAAAATAAAAGCCGTTGCAGACGGGGCACGCAAAGCGGGATTAAAGTTTTAACCGTTTGTTTGCCAAGTATGCGACAAATTTTTAACAAGGAGTATTATTAATGTCTGAAAAGGCGCTTACGACCAACGAATTAAAAATGAAGAAAAATCAGAAAAGGTCTGATACTAGAAAAGGTGCAAATTTTAGTGACAACCCCAATGAAGTGCTTACGGTTGTGCATGTGGCACGAACTGCAAAAGTGGTTAAAGGCGGTAAGAGATTTTCCTTTAGAGCTTTAGTAGTAGTAGGAGATAAAAGCGGTAATGTCGGGGCTTCTATCGGTAAAGGCAATCAAGTGCAGCTTGCCATCAAAAAAGCATCTTCCCGAGCCAAAAAAATGATGATTTCCGTTCCTCTTTACGAAAAAACTATTCCCCACGAAATTATGGGAATTTCGGATTCCGGTAAAGTTTTGATGAAACCTGCGGCACCCGGTACCGGTGTTATAGCGGGCGCAGGGGTTAGGGCGGTTTTGGAAGCTGTGGGAATTAAAAATATTTTAACCAAGAATTTAGGCAGCGCAAATCCGTGCAATGTGGTGTATGCGACATTAGACGGTCTTAAAAACTTAAAAAGCAAGCAGGAAGTTAATGCTATGCGCGGTAAAACGTCGTCGGAAAATTTAAACGTTGAAAAATAAAATAAGCAACATTTTAGCATCAAACTTAAGGAGTATATTTCATGATAGGATTAAACAATCTTTCGTACAAGAAAGGCGCAAAACACAGAAAAATGAGATTGGGACTGGGTAATGCTTCCGGTAAAGGAAGATCTTGCACCAAGGGTCAGAAGGGACAGACTTCGCGTTCAGGAAATACCAGAAAGGAATCCGGCGAAGGCGGTCAAATGCCCCTTCAGCGCAGAATCCCCAAAAGCGGTTTTTCAAACGCAAAGTTTATGCGCCGATTTGAGTGCGTTAACTTAGATAGACTAAATAAATTTCCTGCAGGTAGCGAAATAACTCCAAAAATCTTAAAAGAAAAAAGAATGGTGGATTGCGATAACCGAGTTAAAATTTTAGGAAATGGAGAACTTAAGTCTTCCGTCAAAATAACGGCGCATGCGTTTAGTGTCGGAGCAAAAAAGAAAATAGAGGCAGCTGGCGGAACTGCGATTTTAATTGAAATAAAAAAGACCTTGCATAGTAAACAATTAAAGCTGGCGCTTGCAAAAAAAGCTAAACCCAAAACTGAAAAAAAGACTGAAGTAAAAGTAGAAAAGAAACCTGCGCCGAAGGTAGAAGAAAAAGCTGAAAAAAAGACTGAAGTGAAAATAGAAAAAAAACCTGAGCCAAAAATTGAAAAAAATACGGAACCAAAAGCAGAAAAGAAGGTAGAAAAAAAAGCTGAAAAAAAAGCGGTAGAAAAAGTAGAAAAAAAAGCAGAAACGAACGTTGAGGAAAAACCAAAAAAGGAAAACAAAGAGGTCTAAATAGATGGATCCCAATGCTTTAAGTAATTTATTTAAAATTCCGGAACTAAAAAAAAGAATTCTGTTTGTTTTATTTGCGCTTGCAATTTTTAGGATAGGGGCAACTATCCCCATTCCGGGTATAAATGCAGACGCTTTGAAAGCCTTGTTTCAGGCCCAAAGCGGAGGCGTTTTAGGATTTTTAGATATTTTTTCGGGCGGTGCGCTAGGCAGATTTTCAATACTTTCTATGGGTGTTATGCCCTACATCAACGCATCAATTATAATGAGTCTGCTTCAAGGCGCCCACGTACTTCCTTATTTGGACAGACTTTCCAAAGAAGGTGAACTGGGACGCAAAAAAATAAACCAAATTACAAGAACTTTCACCTTGTTTTTAGCGGCTTTCCAAAGTTTCGGGCTCACAATGGCTATGTCTAAAATGCCTATTCCGGGCGGCGTTTCGGTGGTAATTGATCCT
>DATKZD010000086.1:0-3489 GCA_035528195.1 Elusimicrobiales bacterium | reverse complement strand
ACAAAATTGCAAAACGACTGCATCTGACCAAAAGAAAATCGGCGGATTTAAAAACCGCATTGGAAATAACCAAAAATTTTGCAAAAATATGTCCAACGGACCCCGTTAAGTTTGATTTTTCCTTAACACGCTTCGGAATAAGACAGGAATTGAATTTACAACAGCTTGAAAATTGTTTCAATTAAATTTACTGTTTATTTATAGATATCACTAAGATAGGGGGACATTGAAAATGTCAAAGCTGAAGGGAACACAGACCGAAAAAAATCTCTTGACTGCTTTTGCAGGAGAATCGCAGGCAAGAAACAGATACACCTACTTTGCAAGTAAAGCCAAAAACGAAGGTTACATGCAAATTTCAAAAATATTTGAAGAAACTGCTGAACAGGAAAAGGAGCATGCCAAAAGATTCTTTAAGTTTTTGAAAGGCGGACCCTTAACCATAACCGGGGAATTTCCTGCAGGAGTAATAGCAAGCACCGAAGATAACTTGCGCGCCGCTATGGAGGGAGAAGACCACGAGTGGGGGGAAATGTATCCCAATTTTGCCACAACTGCAACCAAAGAAGGCCTTGAAGAAGTAGCAAAAGTTTTTGAATCAGTATCCGTGGCGGAAAAACAACATGCAAAACGTTACAAGGGCTTGTTGGAAAATATTAAAAATGGTACCGTTTTTGTAAAGTCCAAACCGATCGTTTGGCGGTGTCTAAATTGCGGCTATACGCACAAGGGGGAAAAGGCGCCGGAACAGTGTCGTGCATGTGCGCATCCTAAAGCTTACTTTGAGATATTATCGGAAAATTGGTAGGAAAGTCAAAAATCCTTGTGCCTTAAAAGGCGCGGGAAAAACAACGAGGGGGAAAAATGATCACGGAAATCAAAAACAAGGTTACCGTCAACGGTAATCCGCTTACACTGGCGGGAAATGAGCTCAAAGTAGGAGATAAAGCTCCTAATTTTGTGCTTATGAACAATAATATGAAAGAGGTGACTCTTGAGCATTATGCCGGTAAGGTACTGGTAATAGCAACATTGCCAAGTCTTGATACGCCAACTTGCGATATGGAGGTTAAAAGGTTTAATAACGAGGCCATAAAAATGTCTGACGACATACAGATACTTGCAATCAGCATGGATCTTCCGTTTGCGCAAAAACGCTGGTGCGCAAATGCGGGCGTAGACAGAGTACACACTTTGTCTGATTATAAAACCGGACAGTTTTCAATAGACTACGGATTGCTTATAGAAGAAATGCAGCTAAGCGCAAGGGCTGTTTTTATATTGGATAAAAACCATAATATCAACTATATCCAGTTTGTAAGCGATATAAGCAAAGAACCTGATTACGAAGAAGTGTTAAGAGCGCTCAAGGAAGTCGCACAATAAAAGCGGTAATCTGCTAAATGGTAAATTTTTAAGGGGGAATTAGTGACTCAATTAAATCAAGTTTATAAATGCGACATTTGCGGTAACATCGTGCAGATGATGCATGCGGGACAGGGAGAACTTGTGTGCTGTAATAAACCTATGGTATTGCTTGCGGAAAATTCAACCGACGGAGCAACGGAAAAACATGTTCCCGTAATTAAAAAAACCGATAGCGGTTTTTTAGTTAAAGTGGGAAGCGCTCCGCATCCGATGGAAGAAAAGCACTACATTGAGTGGATAGAACTCAATGTAGACGGCAGTATATATATTACACACCTAAAACCGGGCGATAAGCCCGAAGCGCATTTTTGCTTTTGCAAAAAATGCGGAAATCCCAAATCTGTAACTGCGCGGGAATACTGTAATATTCACGGACTTTGGAAAGGAAAATAAGAAATCCAAATCCACTGTGTAAAAACTTCAAAAATTCCCTGCGCTAAACAAGTGCGGGGAAAGGGGGATAAAAATGATTAATTCTGCAGTAGAAAAAGCTTTTAACGAGCAAATTAAACATGAGATGGAATCGGCATATCTTTACTACGCTATGTCTGCATGGTTTACCAAAGAAGGTTTTGACGGAATGGCAAACTGGATGATGATACAAAAAGACGAAGAATTATTTCATACTCAGAAATTTTTTGACCATATACTAGATAGAGCAGGAACGGTTAAGGTTCCCTCTACAGACGAACCTAAACACGAATGGAAAGATCCTCTAGATGCCTTTGAGGCGGCATATAAACACGAGCAGTTTATAACAGATAAAATTAACGACTTGGTAAAACTTGCTCATAAAGAAGGCGATTATGCCTCCGTTGAATTCTTGCAGTGGTTTGTAAAAGAACAGGTGGAAGAAGAAGATTCCGCTTCCAAAATAGTCAACAAAATTAAAATAACGGGTAAAGAGGGCCATGCGGTAATGATGATAGATGCCGAACTGGGACAAAGGCCTGCCGTTGTTCAAAGAGTGGCGCCGACTGAAGAAAAATAATTAGCTGCCAAAAACTTATTTTTTACGGGGGCGGGGGATTATTGTCCGCCCTTGATTTTTCAAAGGTGTTAAAACCGCTAATTGTCGCAATGGTAATACATCAATTAGCGAGAGGGAAAAGTAGTGAATGCCCCTTATGTAAGGCACTGAGATAGAATAATGAAACACTTAAAAAATGTTATGATTCGGGCGTTTTAACGGAAGGTAAAATATAGTGATTGATGAACAAACTATAAAAGCACTTTTTGACTTGTCGTACGGCATATATATCGTTTCATCAAACGACGGCGAAAAGTTGAACGGGCAGATTGCGAACTCGGTTTTTCAGGTAACCGCCGAACCTGCGCAAATGACGGTATCAATAAATAAAAAAAATCTCACTTGCGAGTACATAAAAAAAAGCGGCGTATATACCATTTCCACTTTAAAAGAAGGTACGCCCATGGAGTTTGTCGGGCTATTTGGTTTTAAGTCCGGCCGTGATGTAAATAAGTTTGAAAAAACAAAATATAAACTTTCTGCGCTTGGTGCTCCTATTGTAGCGGATAACTGTATTTCGGGGTTTGAAGTAAAAGTTACCAAAAAATTTGATGTCGGTACGCATATGCTTTTTACGGGCAAAATTACAAAAGGAGAATTTTTATCGCAAGGTAGTCCGTTAACATACGATTATTATTACCGTGTTATGAGAGGCAAAACTCCAAGAAATGCGACGACTTATAAAGCGGTGGAAAACAAAACGGAAAACAAATCCGCAAAACCAAAGGAGAGTACGGATATGAAAAAATACATCTGCAAAGTATGCGGCTATGTCTACGACCCTATGCAGGGAGATCCAAATAACGGCGTAGAACCTGAAACCTCGTTTGAAAAATTGCCGGAAGACTGGTTGTGTCCGGTATGCGGAGTGGGCAAAGATCAGTTTGAACTTCAGGGATAATACGGGTAGGTATTGGCAAAATCCTAACTTGCGTTTTTGATGTTTTCGTAGATTTGCCTTGGGTGCGTTTGAGGAGTTAGTATAAAAAAGTGACAAACCTTATCGGTTTGTCGCTTTTTTTATCAGAAAT
>DATKZD010000085.1:0-2427 GCA_035528195.1 Elusimicrobiales bacterium | reverse complement strand
TACTTTATTGATTTAGCATTAAGTCTTTTAGGCAGATACAAAGGCGGCCCCGCCAAAGCTGCGGTACTTGGCAGTGCGATGACGGGAATGATATCCGGCTCTAGCATAGCTAACGTTGTTACAACCGGTACGTTTACTATTCCGTTAATGAAAAAAATCGGTTATCCGCCGACTAAAGCGGCGGCGATTGAAGTTGCCGCCAGCACCAACGGACAGATAGCGCCTCCTATTATGGGAGCCGCTGCTTTCATCATAGCGGAGTATGTAAACGTTCCTTATTTAGAAGTAGTAAAAGCCGCTATCGTTCCTGCTTTTGCAGCTTATGCGGCTCTATTTTTTATTACTCACTTGGAAGCGAGTAAACTTGGACTAAAAGGTATCGCTAAAAAAGATTTACCCGAGTTTTTTAAAATTTTAGTAAACGGAATTCATCATTTTATTCCAATCGGATTTTTAATCCATCAATTAGTTTTTTTGCGCCATACTCCGCAAAAATCTGTTTCTATCGCAATTTTGATACTTGCTTTAATAATGCTGACTCAACACGCCATAAAAGCTTTTTTATATAAAAAACCTGCGTTACCCGCTTTTAAACAGGGTTTCTTGGATATCATCTCCTCCTTATCGGACGGCGGTAAAAATATGGTTGCCGTTGCGCTTGCAACTGCATCTGCGGGTATCATCGTAGGTATTGTAGCCTTGGGGCTTGGCGGGCTGATAACGCAAGTAATAAGCGTTTTATCTATGGGCAACATTTACCTGATGCTTATCATAACCGCTATGGCAAGTTTGATACTGGGAATGGGACTTCCAACGACAGCAAATTATATTGTTATGGCATCGTTGACTGCTCCTGCCATAGTAGCTATTGCGTATGATTTTAATTTTGCGGTACCGTTGATATCTGCACATTTATTTTGTTTTTTCTTTGGTATTCTAGCTGACGATACTCCGCCGGTAGGTCTTGCGGCTTATGCGGCAAGCGCAATTGCCAAATCACCGCCTATAAAAACCGGAGTGCAAGGTTTTATCTATGACATAAGAACTGCTATTTTACCTTTTATGTTTATTTTTAATGCCGAGTTAATACTCTATAACGTAAATAATTTTCCGCAGGCTGTCTTGATTTTTGTTACCGCCTGTCTTGGAAGTTTTGCTTTTGCAAGCATAACTCAAGGTTGGTTTGTAGTTAAAAATAAATTTTATGATTATGTTTTGCTGGCAGTTGTAACAATAATGATGTTTCTACCGAGTTCGGTTGCTTGTCAATTGGGTATCGCCCATCAAAACAGATACTACGTTTATCTAATAGGTCTTGCCATGTACGGATTGATTTATATCACGCAAAAATCCAGAGAGAAAAAACACCTGCAACACCCCTTATGTGTTTGATATTTTTCAGTATTAAAATTTGAATTTTGGCGCCAAAAGTTGTAACTTAACTTGTAGTCTATTGTTGTAACAACCTTTTTGGCGGAGGAATACGGTGTAAGTCCGTAACTGCCCCGCAACGGTGATTTTTTAAGAATAAAACTTAAAAATAAGTCCGGTCCACCCCAATTAGTGAGACTCTTCGAGGGAAGGGATTAGCTTTCGTCTGTAAAATTTCCGTATTTTCCCTTGAAGTGAAAATGCGGATTTTTTTATGAACGATAAACCTATCAAAAAACTTAAAGCGATACCCTCTATATTTGTTGTATGTGCGGTATTGTTACTCGGCATCAACGGATGCGAACCGCAAAAAGAAAACATCACAAACGGTAATTCCGCAAGCTCAAATCTAAAAATAATATCCCTTGTACCCAACGTTACCGAAATCCTTTTTGAACTGGGATTTGGGGGCAATATCATCGGATTTTCCAAGCATTGCAACTATCCTATAAAACCGCCCAAAGATAAGGTAATGGGCGATTATTTCAGCTTTGACGTTGAAAAAATAATTATCTCAAACCCCGATGTAATTTTTTACAGAAAATCGGCAGGCGATATGTTAGGCACAAGAATTAGGGAAGTAAAAGGAAATTCAATAAAAATTATTGCCGTGCCGACTGCGCAAACGCTGAAAGAAACTTACAGCGAAATAATGATGATAGCCCGCCAATTAAATTGCGTTAAAAAAGCGGAAAAACTGGTGCGGAAAATGAAAAGACAAATATCTAAAATGAAACCTTTTGAGAAAGGTTATGAACCGAAAATTTACATAGAAGTAGATACCCGTTTTGCTGCGGGAGAAAACAGTTTTTTGGGAGATATTGCCCTAATGGCGGGAGCTAAAACCAATATAATCGGCAAACTGGCGGGCAGAAACGGATATCAGGCTGTTTCGGAAATATCTAAACTTCCTACGGTTATTTTAAAACTTCATCCCGGTAAATTAGGGTTTGAGCAAAATTTTAGCTCAGGCATAAAAGACGCAAGTATAACGGT
>DATKZD010000084.1:0-2168 GCA_035528195.1 Elusimicrobiales bacterium | reverse complement strand
CTAAAGAGTCGTAAATAATTTTTTTTGTTTTTTCGCTCGGCACAAAATTTGAAAATATTTTTTTGTTCCTTTCATTTGTATGAAACAATTCTATAAACCTGACTGTAATCGGCGTTTTTAGGGTAAGGCGCGCAAAATCGGCTACTTCGTCTAAATTTATGCCGTTAAGCGGGATAACATTTAATTTAACAGGGTTTAACCCCGCAGATAATGCAGCTTTAATACCTTTCCACACTTTATCAAACATATCAAAACCCGTAATTTTTTCAAATTTAGATTTATTTAAAGTATCTAAACTTATGTTTACGCCGTTTAAACCCGCCTGTTTTAACTCACGGGCATAATCTGAAAGCAGTATTGCGTTTGTAGTAAGTAAAACTTGGCGCAAACCTTTTATATTTTTTAGCATACTTATCAGTTCCGCTACATTTTTTTTAATCAGCGGCTCTCCACCCGTTATGCGAACAGTTTTAACACCGAGTCTAACAAATATTTTTACAAGTTTAGTTATTTCTTCGTAACGCAAAACCTCATCGTGAGTTAAAAAATCTTTTCTCTGCAACGGACTGCAATAGATGCAGTTTAAGTTACATCTATCGGTTAAAGAAATTCTTAAATAATCGGGTTTTATTTCCATATTAAAAACTTTTGAGTTGTATTTTTACGCACCGACTTGACATTTTCCGCAAGCGACATAAACCCGTCGGCTTTAGATAAACTAAAAACATCCGCAGACCCTCTACTGGAAAGCGGAGTTAAATAAAATTTACCGCTTTTTTGAGTGATGTTAACTAAAACAAACTGCCTGCGTGTGCCTTTTTTATAAAAATCCTGTGTAATTACGCCTTCTCTAAATTTCGGAATATATTTTTTGTACCCGGACATTTTTAGCAAGGCAGATTTAATAAATAGCTGATATCCCAAAAAATTAGCTATGGGATTACCCGGAAGTCCGAAAATTAAAGTTTTATTTTTTATGCCGAAAAATAACGGTTTACCGGGCTTTATGCATACTTTGTGAAAAATCTGTTTAACTCCCAATTCTTTCAGTGCCTGCGGAACTAAGTCGTAATCACCCATAGAAACTCCGCCTGATATTATAAGTATATTGCCACCGAGTCCTTTTTTAATTTTGGCTTTTAAATCACTCACCGTATCTTTAGATATACCAAGATAATTGACAGCTATATTGTCATTTTCAAGCAAACTGCAAAGCATAGGGCCGTTTGAATTATAAATCGTGTTTTTTGATAACTTTTTACCAATAGGTACAATCTCCGTACCCGTGTTTACAACAGAAACATTCGGAGAGATAACATCTATATGGTCTATGCCCGCACTGACAAGCAGTCCTATATGTTGAGGTTTGATAACCGTTGCCTTACTTATAATTTTTTTACCTGCTTTAAAATCCTCACCCAAAAAACATACATTGCGTCCTTTTTTAACGGATTTTAAAATTTCAACCTTACTACCGTTTTGGCTTGTATGTTCAACCATTACAACAGCATCGCATCCTGTGGGAACAGGAGCCCCTGTCATAATTTTTACGCATTCGCCCAATTTTATTTTTTTACTAAAATTTTCACCCGCACCTACTGTCGCAACGCATTTTAATCTAGCGGGAATATGCTTTACATCAGAAGCTTTTAGAGCATATCCGTCCATTGCGCTCTTATTAAAGGCGGGCATAGAAATTTTTGAATAGATATCTTTTACAGTTATCCTGCCTAAAGCATTTTCTATTTTTATCTTTTGGACGGGTAAAACTTTTGCATTTTTTAAAACCAGCCCCAACGCTTTTTGATAATTTATCATAAAATTTCACCTTCGTTAATTGTGATTATGTTTTTTGTAAGCTCATGCGCCTGACTATCAATATGTGTTGAAAAAATAATTGTCTTTTTGTTTTCCTTATTTAAAGACAGAAGCAAATCTTTAAGTTTCGTAACGCTTTTTTTATCTAAATTAGTCATCGGTTCGTCTAATAGCAGTACTTCGCTACCCAAAACCAAAGTGCGCGCTATGGCGGTTTTTTGTTTTTCGCCACCGGAAAGATTAGATACTTTTTTATCTGCAATTTTACCTAAAGAAAAAGTGTCAATTATTTTTTCAACTCTTTTTTTGATAACTTCTTTGGACAGATTTCTAAACTTCAACCCGCAGGC
>DATKZD010000083.1:0-4705 GCA_035528195.1 Elusimicrobiales bacterium | reverse complement strand
AACGTGTTAAGGAAAAATCAAATTTAACAGGGTCCTTTGGGTATAGTTTTGCAAAATTTTTGGTTATTTCCAGTGCGGTTTTTAAATCCGCTGATTTTCGTTCGGTCAGGTGCAAACGTTTTGCAATTTTGTGCATATGAGTATCTAAGGGTACTATTAATTTGGATTTAGGGATTTTTTTCCAGCATCCGCAATCTACATCGTCTTTCCTAACCATCCAGCGTAGGTAAAGATTAAACCTTTTAAAAGCGCTTCCTTTATTAGGGCACGGAAGCAAACTTGGCATTTTTCCGCCTGCGGCAATCATTTCCTTTACAAAGCCCGCATATGCTTTAAGTATGGTTTTATCTTTCGCTGAAAAATAATTTAGAAAACATTTATTTAGCGAACCGTATTTTAAAACAACTTTCCTTATTGCAATAAGCATATTGGAAATTTCCATTGGTTTAGTAAAGCGGTACTTAAAATTTTTAAACAGCTTTCTTAATTCTCCGTCCGAAGCGTTTAAAATAAACTTTTTTGGATTTTTGCCCAGTTTACTCAACACTTTATCAACTGCTTTTAAAATTTGTTTTACGTTTCCGTATGCCAAAGAGCTTGCAATAATTGCCGCTATCTCTTTATTGGCGGGGGTTTTATAATCGTAAACAAACTGTAAAGGGTCGGGGTTTACAAAAACCCGCCTGTTATATTTTTTATAAACAGCATTTAAGGCAATTAGTAGTTTGCCTCTGCATTTGGTCATAGTTTGTTTTAATTTTCCGCTCTCCGATTATCCGCGCTAAACTATTATTTGTACGCTTTCTACTTTTTATCCCGTTCGCATTTTACCTGCATTGGACGCAGTCCCCATCCGTTGTAATTTTTTATAAATTTGAGCATTTTATCGTGATGTTTCGGAACCAAAGCATGTCTTCCCTTTAGTTTCCCCTTCTTCTTTTCGGACTCCGGGTCCGAGTCAAACATCATCGCCCACCATTCATTGTCTCTTAGATAGGTATCTTCACTTATTGCAAAATAGATTTTGACCATTTCATCTACAAAAAGTTTTATATCTTCGGGATTTTCCCTTTGAACCTTTGCCATATATGCGCTTACCGCCTGACGGATTCTTTTATCCATAAAAAACTGGGCGTGCAAAGCTTCGTGAGCGATAATTGAAGGGTATCGTTTTGGTTTTTTATCGTAAGAGCTTACGTATGCTGATAAAACTACGAAATTTTCACCGTATTTTTCAATTTTTGGAGCGATAAACGTATACAAAAACTTCCTTTTTATTGCCATAGCGGCGCGCCCTCTGCGACTTTTGGGCTTATCTTTTAAAGAGAGTTTTCCGTAATCGTTCATAAACCGTATCCAGTCTTTACCCTGTATATCGTGACCGCTCCACTTGTTATATCCGCCGATAACTATAGAACGTAAATCCGAAAATTTATAATTATTGTTTTCAGTATTTTGATATTTATAAACGGGAGCGTTGCCAAATTCCTGCCTATGGTTTAAAAACAAATTTCCTTCTATGTATTCGCTGGCGCCGTTAAATGCCCAGTTCATCGGTTTGCGGTTTTTAAATAAACACAGGTAAACATTTTTAATTTCTTTCACTTTTACGCATCGCATATACGATTTGTCTTTTAAAGGATTAAATATTTTGGGTTTTACTAACGGAACTTTATTTTCCGCTTCCTTTACTGCGTCCTCCAACGAACCGTCGGTAAAAGATACTATTTTCCCATCGTCTACGATTTCAAAGTTTTTAAATCCTTCTAACTGGGCGCTGTCTTCCAAGTCTATAACAGTGGTGATATCTTTAGTGATACGTTTGCCTACTTCGGTATCTGCGAAATCGGCGAAAGCTTCTTCGCCAAAACAACTCGGGGCAAATAATAACGCTGTAATTATAACTCTAAACATTTTTTCCACTGAAACCTCCGTTTCATTTCAAAACTTTTTATTTTAGTGAGAGCAGATACAAAAATCATAGCGATTAAGTGTGCAAAGCACAAGCAGTACGGATGATAATCAATTTTACACAATGCCCACCACCTGCTTGTAGACACATTATGCCGTCAAAAGCTAATATCTTATTATGAAGCTTAAAACGGTTTTTAAAAATTTAAAAGCTAATTTACCCAAAAATAATCCCGAAATATGCGGCGTAAGCGCCAATTCCCGCAACGTCAAAAGGGGATATTTGTTTTTTGCAATAAAAGGCATTCATACCAACGGCGAGATATATATTAACGATGCCGTCAAAAAAGGGGCTGCGGCAATAGTAAGCCAAAACTCCAAAATTTTAAAAAAATGTAAAGTTCCAACCGTAATAGTTAAAGACATTCCTTCGGTTTTAGACGTATGTTCCCACAGGATTTACGGACATCCTTCCAAACAAATAAAGACGCTTGCAATAACAGGGACTGATGGAAAAACAACAGTCAGTTATTTAATTGAAAGCATCTATAAAACCGCCGACAAAAAATCCGCCGTGATAGGAACTATAAATTACCGTTTGGGTAAAAAAATAATATCCAAAGCGGTTAACACTACCCCGCTTGCCTGCGATATTGCCGATATGCTTTCTTATTTCAAATCCAAAAAAGCAGACCTTGCCATACTGGAGACAAGCGCACATTCGCTAAGCCAAAAGCGAACGGGTAGCGTTTTATTTGATGCGGCAATTTTTACGGGACTTAGCCAAGACCATTTAGATTATTACAAGACGATGGACAGGTATTTTTCGGCAAAGAAAATTTTATTTAAAATGCTCTCGGACGCATCAAACAAAAAATCTCCAAAGTATGCAATTTTAAACGGCGACGATGCAAAAACAAATCAAATAAAGAAAATTTTATCCAATAAAGTTAAAGTTGTGGAATTTGGGTTAAAACCCAAAAACAAATGGCGCGCAGAAAATATCAAATCCACGCTTAACTCAACCGCCTTTAACCTTGTTTGCCCCAAAGGGAAATTTAAAGTCCGCTTAAAATTACTGGGGGATTATAATGTCTACAATGCTTTGGCGGCTTTGGCATTTGCAGATACTCAAAACATAAACATTAAAACCGCAGTTAAAGGAGTAGAAAATCTACGGGGCATTGCGGGAAGAATGCAATCTGTCGGAAAAGTGCGGAGGTTTCACGTTATCGTTGATTTTGCGCATACGCCCGCCGCCGTTAAAAAAACCTTAACGCTGATAAAAAGTTTGCGGCCGAATAAAATTTACACCGTTATAGGATGTGGCGGAGACAGGGATAGAACAAAACGCCCCATTATGGCGTCTGCCGTATGTAAAAGCAGCGATTACGTTTTTTTTACAACCGATAATTCCCGCGACGAAAATCAAAACAGGATTTTTGCCGATATGCTAAAAGGCGTAAAAGGAAAACACAAAAATTACAAAGTTATAGCAGACCGTAAAAAAGCGGTAGAGCAGGCCATTAAAAAAACACGTACAGGCGACGTTGTACTGCTTGCAGGCAAAGGGCATGAAGAAGGGATTATAATAAAAAATAAAATAATACCGTATAACGACAAACTAACGGCGGAAAAAGTTTTAAGAAAATTAAAAAAATGAAATTTGAACCGAAAAAATATAAAAACTCCAAAGTAACGATTTTGGGCTCAGGCAGGTCTGCTGTTGCATGCGCTAAACTTTTGGCGGAAAAAGGATTTAAGGTACTTATAAGCGAGCGTAGCAGTAATGATGATTTTTTAAAAGAGAAAATCAAAATAAAAGCAGGTATGATGCCGATTTTTGTTGAAACGGGCGGGCATACAAATAGAATTTTTGACGGCAATTTTGCAGTAAAAAGTCCGGGTATCGCTACAAATGCCCCCGTAATAAAAAAACTTAAAAAAGCCAAAATCCCTATTTTTAGCGAGCTTGAAATTGCGCTTTCCTACTGCCCAAAAGCTAAATTATTTGCGGTAACGGGAACTAACGGTAAAACTACCGTAACCGCAATGCTGTGTGAAATTTTAAAAATCCAATATGGGAAAGACAAAGTTGTTACCGCAGGAAATATCGGCATTGCGCTCTCCGGCGTGATTGATAAAGTAAAGCCGTCGGGTAAGGCTGCAATAGAAATATCAAGTTACCAGCTGGAAGACAGTAAATTTTTTAAACCGCATATTGCCTGCGTTCTAAACATAACTCCCGACCACACAGACCATCACGGTTCTATGGCAAAATATATAAAGGCAAAAGAAAAGATTTTTGCCAGTCAAACCAAAAAAGATTTTTGCATTTTTAATGCAGACGATAAAACAGTAGTAAAACTTTCCAAAAAAGCGAAAAGTAAAAAACTTTTTTTCAGCACTAAATCCGATAAATATAATGCCTGCCTAAAAAACGGAAAAATAATTTTAAAGTTTAAAAATAAAATTTATAAATTAACTCCGCCTAATTTACCAGGCAGTCATAACGCAGAAAACGCAATGGCGGCGGGGCTGATGGCAATGGCTGCAAACGTTAAAGAAGACGCTATTGAGAAAGCCTTCAAAAAATTTAAAGGTGTTGCTCACCGTATGGAAAACGTCGGCGTATTAAAAGGAATAAGATTTATAAACGATTCCAAAGCTACCAATGTCAACTCTACTTTAACTGCACTTAAAGCTTTGGATACGGATAAAAAAATATGGCTTATAATGGGAGGCTTGGATAAGGGAAGTTCGTACAAAGTCCTTGCTCCCCTTTTGAAAAAAA
>DATKZD010000082.1:0-2623 GCA_035528195.1 Elusimicrobiales bacterium | reverse complement strand
GAATTGTTACTTAGTTACTCATATAGAGCTGGTACACTATTAAATTAATTTTCGCACCCTTACGTTCTCATCTCCCCTCTTTGTCTCCTTATAAACACCCCCTTGTCAAAGGCACTGATACTTACGGTCTCCCCCTTGTCAAAGGGGGGGAGGGGGGATTAAGAAACAAAGAGCTTATTTAATGATGCAATAGCACCTAAAATTCTATGCGTCTATTATACTTAAACGATGAACGCTTTTAAATGCGTTGATTCATACCCGCAGTGGATTTTTGCGATTTAAACATTTATTTGTAGCAACTGTAGGGACAAGTCGCGACTTGTCCCTACGAGAAAAAAAGGGCGGGTTTTTTAAAACCCGCCTTTTTTGTTTTTTTTGGTGTTACATATAAATTATGTAGACAAGAAATAAATTAACCGACATAAAAGAAAATTGATTGTTTGGGTTTAATTCTTGTATCATAGAGAAAAGTAATCTTGGCGTGGAGGTGGAAAGAGAAAAATTTAATCCCCCCTCCCCCCCTTTGACAAGGGGGAGAATGTTGGGGTGATTAAAAAAATAAATTTTGACTTGTTTTTGGAGCTGTTAAGAACAGCGCAGTTTTGTTAAGAAATTAACAAAGCGCTCAAGAAGCCAAAAATTGAGTTATCGTTTTTGCTGTGTCCTTATGGACATGGCGGGCGATGATTCATTTTGAGTGCTTCTTGAGCCTCATTATGAACATCGCCTTTTTTTTGTTGTTCTAATGATTAGATGCCTGACTAAAGATATGTAGAAATACTCAGGCACGACACATAAAATAAGGAGTTAAAAAAATGACAAACCGCAATAATATAACCAACAAAGCAGTTAATAAATCAGACGGCGTAATAAAAAAAGAGGACATAGGCAGAAACATAAAAAAGTTAAGGATTGCGTTAGGATTTACACAAGCGCAAGTTGCTAAAAAAGCCAAAATGTCGGTTTCGCATTTTGGGCAAATGGAAAGAGGAAAAATATACAGTACTATTTTGACGCTTCATGCAATATCCAAAGCATTGTGCACAAAAATATATAAGTTATTTATGAAAAGATAAAGTTTGCTCCCTAGACTTTACTCATAGGAAAAAAATCAGACATTTATTTGTTGCAAGTCTTTCGGAACAATAGTATTTTTGAAAATCTTTTTTGCAAATTTTAATGCGGTTTGACGTGATTTAAACGTCGTATATCTTCTTGGGTCAAAGTGAATCAGTGCCAACTTTTTCGCTTTGGATTTTTTTGCAACCGAAGATGCATCCTGCGGATTTAAGTGCGGCCAGTGCGGCCTTCTTTCGTTGGAGCGGTAGGAACATTCCGAAATAAGTAAATCTGCATTTTTTGCAAGTTTGTATATGTTAGGACATAGCCCGGTATCTGCGGCATAAGAGATTATTTTTCCTTCGTTTTCAAAGCGCAACCCGTAACAATCGTCGGAATGCGATAGTTTAAATGCCTTTACTTTAAGCGGCAGTTTACCCCATTTTTCGGATGGGATAATGCTTGTTTTAGTTTTTACTTTTGACGGTGGTAATGTGTACGGCGCATTCATCAAAATTTTAAGAGGTTTTAAAAGTTTTTGGTAAACAAGTATTTTTATTCCCCGCTTGAAATCAAATTTATTTAGATAATGCAGTCCTACCGTGTGATCTAAATGCATATGGCTCAAAAACAAATATATTGGTTTTGATTTCGTTATAAATTTATCTGCAAAAGCAATTGCTGACCCTGCATCTAAAATTAAGTATTCCGTTTTTGTTTCTATTAAGGTGGATACGGTGTGTCCTGTTGCGGTAGTAAACCAGCCGTTTGTACCAAGAAATGTCACTTTCATTTTTGCTTCCTCCGATGCGCTAGTTAAATTTTAGTAAATAAAGAAACAACCCTAAACCCTACATGGTTTAGAGATATACTCTTGTTTGGCTCTCCAGGCATCTAGCGAAATAATCCCCCTGCTCCGCCCTGAACCCCACGTGGTTCGGGGCTTCGCTTCCCCCTTATCAAGGGGGAATATAAATTTCCCCTCTTGTCTCCTTTAACTTCCCCTTTCTCCTTATATAAATCCCCCCGACCCCTCTTTATTAAAGAGGGAGCCTGTCCTGAGCGACCTGTGGTGAGCGTAGTCGAACCATGTCGAAGGGCTATAGGGAGTCAAAGGGGGAATTAAAGGGGGATTTAAAAAAAACAGTAAAAAACTACATAACTCCAAAAAATAATTCCAAATTATTTGATACAGATATACAATATCTTACATTTCCTTCCTTATTTAGGGCTTTAATTACTAAAATATAATTATGAGGCTAAAGTTTCCCAAACTACTAAAAGATTATTTGATTATAATATTTGTCTATCTTTTGGTTTTGTCTATCGCAAGAGCGGTATTTTTTTGGGCTTTCAAAGACGGCATATACGCCACAGGCGAAATTTTAAAATCTTTCCTAATCGGAGTCAGAATAGATCTGTCTTTGACTGCTGTAGCGGTAAGTTTCGTTTATTTTATTTTGTCTATTTTTTCGTTTTTTTTAAGGACGTCCGCAATACCTAAAATTATCGGTAAAATATATTTTAGTATCGTCGGTTTCGCATTTTTCTTTTTTACTTTCAC
>DATKZD010000081.1:0-7707 GCA_035528195.1 Elusimicrobiales bacterium | reverse complement strand
GAAGTAGTGCAAAAAACCTCTAATCTTTATCAGGAAGCGTTAAAGCTTATACTTTCATGAGTTACGTAGTAGAAATTAAAATCAAACCCAAATTTTTAGACCCGCTCGGGGAAGGATTTAAGGAGCAGGCTCTTTCTTTAGGGGAGAAAAATATAAAAAACGTCCGTGTCGGCAGGTTATTTTCTCTTAAAGGAAACATTACGAAAGCTCAAGTTAAACGCATAGCAAATGGGCTTTTAACCGATAAAGTTGTAGAAGACTGCATTTTAAATTACCGAACAGGTAAAAAAAATAATTTACACAAAATAGAAATTTGGCTTAAACTTTCGGCGACTGATGTGGTTGGTGAAAGTGTTAAAGAAGCGATTTTAGATATGGGCGTAAAAGGCATTAGCGATTCGCGATGCGGGTTTGCTTATTATATAGAAGGGAAAGTATCAAAAAGTCGGTTGGATTTTTTAACGCGCAAAATTTTAGCCAACCCGCTCATTCATAATTATAAAGTAAGTTGAAAAGTATTTATATTTCGGTAAGTGAAAATTATGGAAAAAAATTTAGCTAGTAAAATTTGGAACGATAGAAAAATTAGTTCCCAAAAAAACGTGTCATTCCTGCAATCTGTTGGCAGGAAACCAGTCTAGCGGCGTAAGTTGCGTCTTAATACTGGACCCCTGACAAAAGATTGCAGGGGCGACACCAAACAGGACGATATTATTACCAAGTGCTTTAGTTGGAAAACCGAGAAAACGGATGTATAAAAATTATTATGTCTACATTTTGGCAAGCAAGAAAAACGGAACATTGTACACTGGGGTAACAAGCGATTTGATAAAAAGAGTATTCGAGCATAAGAATAAATTAGTGAAAAGTTTTACACAAAAGTATGCCATAAATAAGTTGGTATATTACGAAGCTACAGAAAATGTAGAAAGCGCAATAATTAGGGAAAAGCAAATAAAAAGGTGGAAACGGGATTGGAAAATTAGACAAATCGAAAAAATGAACCCTAGCTGGAAGGATCTTTATTTTGAACTAGTTTAGACATTGATGTCATTCCTGCAATCTGTTGGCAGGAAACCAGTCTAGCGGCGTAAGTTGCGTTTTAATACTGGACCCCTGCCAAAAGATTGCAGGGGCGACACCAAGACGATGTCATTCCTGCAATCTGTTGGCAGGAAACCAGTCCAGTTATGCAAGTTTATGTATTAACACTAAATACCCAACATGAATGTTTGAGTATAACGAATTTTATGAAACCCAAAACAACGCAAAAAAATCCTTTGGAAAATTTTAACGGCTTAACTGCCGCCTCACTTATGCGTTTAAACGATGAAGGCGGTTGGTCGCTAAATAAAGTAGAACTTTTAACTATTCAAAAACACTTCAAATCGTTAAAACGCGCGCCCCGTCTTGCCGAAATAGAAACCCTTGCACAAACGTGGTCGGAACACTGCAAACACAAAACTTTTTCTGGCCCTGTAGAATTTACCCGCAAAGGCAGAACAGTCAAAATAAACAATCTTTTTAAGGAAACGATAGTAAAAGCAACCAAAAAACTAAACAAAAAATGGTGTTTATCCGTTTTCAAAGATAATGCAGGAGTAGTTGAGTTTGATAAAAAATGGGCATTGTGTTTTAAAGTGGAAACTCATAATCATCCATGCGCAATAGAGCCATACGGCGGTGCGGAAACAGGCGTTGGTGGAGTTATAAGGGACGTACTAGGCGTTGGGCTTGGCGCAAAACCCGTTTTAAATACCGATAATTTTTGTTTCGCTCCGTTAGATTGCAAATGCAAACTTCCCGCCCACGCTTTGACGCCAAAACAAATAATGCAAGGGGTGGTTAGAGGCGTGCGCGATTACGGAAACCGTATGGGAATACCCACAGCTTCAGGCAGTATTTATTTTGACAATGATTACCGTTTAAACCCGCTGGTATATGTAGGAACTGTAGGCGTTATGCCTAAATGGGCGGTGGACAAAAAAGTAAATCCCGATGATTTAATAGTTTCAGCAGGCGGTAGAACGGGCAGAGACGGAATTCACGGAGCTACATTTTCATCTGCAAGTTTAGATGAGGAAACTTCTACTTCCGCAGTACAAATAGGTCATGCATTAAACGAAAAAAAAGTACTAGACGCTTTACTTGCCGCTAGAGATAAAAAACTTTATAGAGCAGTTACCGATTGCGGCGCAGGCGGTTTTTCTTCGGCAATAGGGGAACTGGGCGCTGAATGCGGAGCTAAAGTTCATTTGGAAAAAGCATCTTTAAAAACGTCCGATTTAAGTCCGTGGGAAATATGGCTTTCGGAATCTCAGGAACGTATGGTATTTGCCGTACCTCCCAAAAATTTAACTAAACTAAAAAAAGTTTTTGACTACTACGACTGCCCCATTGAAGTACTCGGTAAATTTACCGATACTAAAAAACTTGAAGTTTTACACAAAGGGAAACACATTATTGATTTAGATATGAAGTTTTTACACGACGGACTTCCGCATATAAGTAAAAAAGCATTATGGAAAGATAAAAAACTTAAAAAATCCGGAGCCAAAAAAGTTTTTGATACGGGTAAAATGCTAAGTAAAATTCTTGCACATCAAAACGTATGCAGTAAAAGCTGGGTAATAAGGCAGTACGACCACGAAGTTCAGGCGGGAACCATTGTTAAGCCCTTGCAAGGCGTCGGCAGTGGAGGCCCTCAAGATGCAACGGTTATTTTACCGCACGCTGCAACGGGTAATTTAAAAAGCGTTAGGGGTTTTGCGGTTACGCAGGGTATAAATCCCGAGATAGGTAAACTTGACCCTTACCAAATGGCGCTTGCATGTGCAGATGAGGCGATGAGAAATTTAGTATGCGTAGGTGCAGATATAACTAAATGCGCATTTTTAGATAATTTCTGCTGGGCAAGCCCCGACAACACAGAAACTATGGGCGCTTTAGTACTTGCGGCACAGGGATGTTACGATGCGGCAATGGGTTTTAAAGTCCCCTTTATTTCGGGTAAAGACAGTTTTTATAACGAGTCAAAAGATTTGGGCGACAAAAGCTTACCCATTCCGCATACGCTTTTAATATCAGCTATCGCCCCCGTTGATGACATAAGAAAAAGTGTAACGACGGACTTTAAAGAAACCGATAGCTCCATTTATATAATCGGCACAACCGAAGATGATATTGTCGCAAGTATTTTCAGCCGAATTAACGGAGTTAAAATCGGCAAAGCGCCGAAAGTTAATATAGAAAAAGCATTTGAGTCATATAAAATTTTGCAAAATGCAATTTCAAAAGGTTATATTTTATCCGCTCACGATTTGTCCGACGGCGGACTTGGGGTAACGCTTGCAGAAATGGCGTTTACCGCAGATATAGGCGTTGCCGTAAATTTAGCACAAGTGCCGTTTAAAGGTAAAACCAAAAACGACGATATCGTTTTATTTTCCGAAACTCCAAGTAGAATTGTAGTGGAAGTAAGTTCTGATAACGAAAAAGAATTTTTAAAGATGTTTAAAGGGCAAACGGTCAAACGCATAGGGTATACCGTACCCGAAAAGAAACTTTTTGTTGAAGGATTAAAAGGGAAATTAATTATATCTGAAAGTTTAACGAAGTTAAAAAACGCATGGGACAATGCTTTAGAAAATGTGTTGGCAGGGAAGAAAGCGAAATGAGAACGGTTGATAAACAAATAAAATCCCCCATTAGTCCCCCCTTATCAAGGGGGGAAACAAGAACTCCCCCTTTGATAAAGGGGGAAGCGGAACACTAAACCACGTATGGTTTAGGGTGGAGCAGGGGGAATTAAAAAAGAGTAAGGAAAATACAAGAAACAAACAATAATAAAACCGAAATTTTAAAACTATGAAAAAGCCAAAGGTATTAATAGTAACTGCGCCGGGAATAAACTGCGAATTTGAAACTTTCAACGCTTTTAACTTTTTAGGATGCGTTAGCGAACTTGTGCACATAAATGCACTGCTTAAAAAAGATAGGAAAATTTTAAATTACGATATTTTAGCTTTCCCCGGCGGTTTTTCCTACGGCGATGATATTGCCGGCGGAACCATACTTGCAAACAAAATAAAAAAACTCCTACCCGATATTTTAAAATTTAATAAATCCGCCCGCCCCATTATAGGCATCTGCAACGGATTTCAGGTTTTAATGAAAACAGGTGTCTTGCCGTTTGCGGGCGCAAAACATCAATCGGCAAGTTTGTCCTTTAACGACTGCGGGCATTACATAGATAAATGGGTAGACTTGAAGGTTAATAAAAAAAGCCCGTGTATTTTTACAAAAAATCTGCCCGAAGAAATAAAACTTCCCATCGCTCACGGAGAAGGTAAATTTGTAACCGATACGGATAAAACTTTAAGTAAACTGATAGATAAAAATTTGGTAGTGTTAAGATATAGCAACAATCCCAACGGCTCTGTTTATGACATTGCGGGTATAACAAACGAACGGGGAAATGTTTTCGGACTTATGCCCCATCCTGAAAGATATGTATTAAAATATCACCATCCGTTGTGGAGGCAGACAGTAGTTAAAAGTCCTCACGGACTTGAAATTTTAAAAAACGCCGTGGAGTATGTAAAAAATTAATTTTATAGTTTAGAGGTTAACCTAAATATGTGTGGAATATTCGGAATTTTTAATCATCGCGACAGCGCAAGACTTACCAATCTAGGGCTTTTTGCCGTTCAGCACAGAGGTCAGGAATCGGCAGGCATTGCGGTATCTTACAAAGGAAAAATAAAATCCCATGCGGGTATGGGGCTTGTTTCCGAAGTTTTTAACGATACTGTTTTAGATTCTCTTCCGGGCAGAATGGCAATAGGGCACGTGCGCTATTCCACTGCGGGGGTAAGCCAAAATAAAAACAGCCAGCCGCTTGTAAGCGAACTTATACACGGTCAGGTGGCGGTTTCGCTTAACGGAAATCTTACAAATACCAATCCCTTAAGAAGAAAACTTGAAAAAAACGGGGCTATTTTTCAAACTACTACCGATACCGAACTTATCTTTCATCTTATGGCACGACAAAGAGAGCCGATAGAAAATGCGATTATAAAAAGCCTTGCCAAAATGGAAGGCGCTTATTCATATTTATTTTTGACCCCCACCAAACTTATTGCAGCGCGTGACCGTATGGGTTTTAGACCCCTTGTAATGGGACGTAATAGAAAAAGTATTGTATTTGCCTCGGAAACTTCGGCGCTAGAAACTGTGGGCGCAAAATTTATACGCGAAGTTGAGCCGGGTGAAATAGTGGTTGTATCAGCGAACGGAATAAAAAGCATAAAGCCTTTTCAAAAATGTTCCAGGCAGGCGCGTTGCATTTTTGAACTTGTATATCTCGCCCGTCCCGATTCGGTAGAACTGGGGCACAGCGTAGAGTCCTACCGAGATAAGATGGGGCGTCTTTTGGCCAATGAACTTAAAGGCATCAAGGCAGATGCAGTCGTTCCCATTTTAGATTCCGGAACATACGCAGCACTGGGGTTTTCGGCAAAATCAGGTATACCTTTTAATATGTGGCTTGTACGTAACCACTATTTAGGGCGTTCGTTTATTAAAAATACGCAGCAGCTTCGCGATATGACTGTGAAACTTAAACTTGCTCCCATTAAAGAAGCGATAAAAGGCAAGGATGTAATTCTAGTTGACGACTCAATAGTTAGGGGGACAACTTCCCGTCGTCTTGTCAAAATGCTTAAAAACATTGGGGCGCGTAAAGTTCACATGGTTTTATCTTCACCCCCCATTATTTCACCGTGTTATTACGGAATAGATACACCTAACCGAAGTAAATTGATTGCTCATAACTATTCGGTGGAGCAGATAAAGAAATTTCTTGGAGTAGATACCCTTCACTACCTTTCACTTGCAAATCTTTTAAAGGCAACGGGCGGGGATAAAAAGAAAATTTTCTGTACGTCGTGTTTTACCGGAAACTACCTCACCAAAACCCCGGAGGATTTCAAATGAACGTTTTAATTATAGGGTCGGGCGGGCGCGAACATGTGCTGGCATGGAAATTGTCTCAGAGTAAATTACTCGCTAAGCTTTATTGCGCGCCGGGTAGTACTGCAATAAGTGAAATTGCCGAGTGCGTTGATATTGACATTAAAAAATTCAATTTGATTGCAAAATTTTGCAAGGAAAAGAAAATAGATACCGTCGTCGTAGGGCCCGAAGCGCCTTTGGCAGGCGGCATAGCGGATTTTCTATCAGCATATAACGTAGATGTTTTCGGGCCATCAAAATCTGCAACAAAACTGGAATCGTCTAAAGTATTTGCAAAACATTTTATGATGCGCCACAATATCCCTACCGCAAAATTTAATGTTTTGGCAGATGCAAAATCCGCTTTTAGTGAAATTGAGGAATTATCCCTGCCGGTGGTATTGAAAGCGGACGGTCTTGCAGGCGGAAAAGGAGTTAAAATTTGCAAGACTGCATCCGATGCCGAAAAAACCATTACCGATTACATGAAAAACAAAATTTTTGGAAATGCCGGCACAACAATTGTTGCAGAAGAATTTTTGCGTGGCAAAGAAGTTTCTGTTATGGCGGTTTGCGACGGTAAAAATTATGTTTTACTTCCAACCAGCCGCGACCACAAACCGCTTCTAGACGGTAACGAAGGTCCAAATACGGGCGGTATGGGAGCTTATTCCAATCCTACCGATTTAACTAAAAGTGTTATGCAGGAAGTTAAAACCAAAATTTTTGACAGGCTAATAAAGGGACTTCAAAAGGAAAACATCCCTTATTGCGGTGTTATTTATGCGGGACTTATGCTTACAGACGATGGCCCTAAAGTGATTGAGTTTAACTGCAGGTTTGGTGACCCCGAAACGCAGGTGATTTTACCTCTTCTACGCTCGGATTTACTCGAACTTATCAGCGCATGTTTTAGCAAAAAGCTTAAAAATTTTGAACTGGAAACATGTTACGGCGAATGCGTATGTGTAGTGCTTGCAAGCAAGGGTTATCCGAGCAGTCCCGTTAAGGGCGTAAAAATAAGCGGAATTGAAGATGCGCATCAGATGAATAATATAGAAGTTTTTCATTCGGGAACAAAAAAAGAAGACGGTAATTGGGTTACTTCGGGCGGAAGGGTTTTAGGTATTACCGCTTTGGCAGATGATGTGGAGTCGGCGCGCATCAATGCCTACAAAGCAGTTTCCAAAATTAAATTTGACGGTATGCAGTACCGCAAAGACATAGCATCGGACGCATCACAAAAATGCAATTGCGGAAAATCTTAAACCACGTGGGGTTTAGGGTGTATTTAAAAAGTTTGTTATTTATATAAAATTCCCCCCAACCCCCTTTATCAAAGGGGGAGTTGTATTTCCCCCCTTGATAAGGGGGGAGCAAGGGGGGATTAAACAGGGAGTAAAATATGAAAAAAATTCAGGTTGCGATTATAATGGGAAGCGTGTCTGACACTGAAGTTGCAAAAAAAACATGTCGGGCACTGAAAGATTTAAAAATCAGTCATGAAGTTTTAGTTGCCTCCGCCCATAGAACGCCGGAGTTTCTTTATTTGAAAATTTCGCAGTTTGAACGTAGCGGCGTTAAGGTTTACATTGCAATTGCAGGTATGGCGGCGCATCTTGGCGGAGTCATTGCAAGTTTAACGGTCAAACCGGTTATTGCTGTTCCCATTGGCGGTAAAATGATGGGGTT
>DATKZD010000080.1:0-8697 GCA_035528195.1 Elusimicrobiales bacterium | reverse complement strand
AGGAAGCAAATACACAATTTTTGAAATAACACAGGCAAACACTTTTTTTTCTTTTAAAAAAAATTGTTTGACACTATTTTTGCAACAACATGACTGGTTAAAACGGATATCCTACGTGGATTATTACGTTTGTACCTTCTCTGCCTAAAGCAAAATCCGCCGCAACGACAACTTGCGGTTTTATAACTAATCTGATGGCAACTCCGTATCCAAATTTAAGATTTTCGGATTTTAAACCGGAAAGTGTTCCAAAAACCGTACCCATATCCAGAAACGGAGAAATTTCAAGTTCACCTATAAATTTCAATATCGGAAGGCGCGATATCGTTATTCGTTCCTCTATGTTAAATACGAATTTTCCTCCGTCAACATACCTTCCGTCTCCTACCGATCTAAGTCCCGTACTTTCACCCAAAACCGGTAAAGCGTAAAACGGAACATCTTCGCCTTTTTGATCCTGAATAAGAGCATGAACGGCTGTTATAAAGGGACTGTCTTTTTTGTAATTGAAATAGTGTTTGAATTGGGCTGAATAAATTTTGTAAGAATAGTCGCTTACAAAATTCTCTATAGAAATATCCGCCGCCAAACCAAAATAGGTACCTTTTTTGGGAACGGTAGGGTGATCGGTACTGTCATAAAAAAGTGCAAAACGATGAGTCATAAAATCTCTGCTGACAGAAGCATATGCGTAAGTTTCAGGAAATATGTCTCCCAACTGAGGTACAGTTTTAACAGGGCCTTCATTTACTTTGTATCTAAAAAACATGTGCGTAAAATCCAAATACAGGTTTTGTGGTAGCGGAATGCTGACGGTAAATTCCTCTCCCGTTTTAGCTAAAGAATATGTTGTTCTGTCTTCTTTTCTGGAATTTGGACCGTAGCCATAATACGACGCTTTTCCCTGTATAAGATGATGAAATTCTGCATTAACACGATATCTGCTACCCATAAATTCGGGGTTAAAATAACGCAGAAAAAGTTCCCTTTGCACAACCGTAGAATACTTGACGCGCCCTACAATTAGCTGTTTATCGCCGGGGAATAAATAATGGCGGTAGGTTAATGTAAGTTTTAAATATTCGTTGTAATTTATAGACGGAGCAATAACTGCACCGATAGCTTTTCTTTTTTTATCTCTTATCGCCCATATGGGCATTACCCCATAATTGGGGCCCAAATCTACACTGGAATCTAATATAGGAAGTATAAAAATCGGTCCCAGTTTAGTATTGATTACAACTTTACTGAAGAATTTATCAATGAAACTTCTTTCTTGCTCGGGTTTGGTAAAAACTTCGGATTCTTCAAGCGGCTTGGTTATAGCTTCCTGCGTTTTGGTTTCTTCTGTTATAATATCTATTTCAGAAACTTCCCGTATTTTTTTATCTTCCTTGGTTTCTATAGCAAAAACCGCAGACGAAAATAGTGCGAATATGAGTATGAAAATATATGGAAAACGTTTCATATTTGTAAGTTACCAAACCAAAGATAAACAATTGTAGCAAAATTAAAAATTGAAAACTTCCACGGGGATTATGCCCTAATAATATTTGCAGGAAAGAGGAATTCTGCGTCCCGTTCCAAATGCTTTGGGTGACACTTTAAGCACTGGAGGAGACTGACGTCTTTTAAATTCCGCTTTATCAATTCTTTTTACCGTTTCTAAAACTACTTTTTTAGAAAAACCTTTTTTGATTATTTCGCTTACGGGTTTACTCTGCTCTATGTAGAGTTTTATAATTTCATCAAGTACGTCATAAGGCGGGAGGCTGTCTTGGTCTTTTTGGTTGTGTTTTAGCTCAGCGCTTGGCGGACGGGTTATTGTTCTTTTGGGGATAATTTCTTTTTTTTCGTTAAAATAATTTGCAAGGGAGTAAATTTGATTTTTCGTTAAATCCGAAAGTACGGCAACTCCCCCGCACATATCTCCGTAAAGAGTGGAATATCCTGTAGCGAGTTCACTTTTATTTCCCGTTGCAATAAGCATTTGGCCGAATTTATTAGATAATGCCATAAGCAAATTTGCGCGTATGCGCGCTTGTAGATTTTCTTTTGCTACGCCGGGGGATTTATTTTTGAAAATAGGTTTTAGTAAAGCGCTGTAATTTTCCATAAGTCCTGTGATTGGCAATACATAAAGTTTAATTCCAAGATTTTTTGCCAGCTTTTGCGCATCAACGGTACTAATTTTAGACGTGTACTGAGACGGCATAAATACGGCAGTTACATTTTTACTTCCGAGAGATTTCGCAAGTATGGTTGCAGTTACTGCGGAATCTATGCCGCCTGAAAGTCCCAAAACAGCAGTTTCAAAACCGCTTTTATGCAAAAAATCTTTTACTCCCAGCGTTAGGGCATCGGAAAGTTCTTTTGCGGGTTTGTCTTTTTCCCACTTAACGGGTTTATTTTCAGCGGAAATATCAACCGTTATCAAATCTTCTTCAAACGATTTGGCTTTAGCAATAAGATTTCCGTATTTATCAAAAACCATACTGTTTCCGTCAAAAATCAATTCGTCATTTCCCCCCACGCTGTTACAGTAAATAAATCCCATTGCATATTTTTTTGCTAGAGTTTTTACAAGTTTATACCTAAAATTAGGTTTATTTAGATTATACGGGGAAGCGGATAAATTAAATATCAAATCGGGTTTTTGTAAAAATAAATCCTCAACTGGATTTTTTGTGTATAGTTTATGAGGTGAAGTTAAATGTTCGCTCCATATGTCTTCGCATATGGTAATACCTATTCTTGTCCCCTTAAAGTTGATAACTTTATTTTCCTGCGACGGCTGAAAATATCTGTGTTCGTCAAACACATCGTAAGTAGGAAGAAGAGTTTTTATTCTGGATGCAAAAATTTTTCCTTTATATATTAAAGCGGCGGAATTTAAAAGAGGTTTTCCTACGGAAGTCTTGTTAAAATCAATGTATCCTATCAGGCAGGCGATATGCGTAGTTTTTTTGGCTATCGTTTTTAGGGCTTTTAGGTTTTCCTTTATCAATTCCTTATTTAGCCAAAGATCGTAGGAGGGATAACCTGTCAGACAGCTTTCGGGAAATATAGCTAAATCGGAACCCTGCTTTTCGGCTTTACCCAAATAAAAAATTACTTTTTTAAGGTTTCCTTTTACGTCGCCTGCAATGGTGTTGATTTGGGCAAGACTTATTTTCATATCAAATCTCTCTTAATTTAGCTAGAATAAATTTTAGCATAAAGTGAGGTTACAAGGACGCATTATGATTTATTTAAAAGTAGATATAGATACTTTCAGGGGAACGGAAAAAGGCGTTCCTAATTTACTGCGCTTATTTGCCGAAGAAAATGTCTCGGCCAGTTTTTTTGCAACGTTAGGCGCTGACGAAAGCGGAAAAGCGCTCAAACGCATATTCAAAAAAGGATTTATAAAAAAAATGTTTCGCACAAACGCAGTTAAGTTGTACGGAATAAAGACTATGCTTTACGGCACCTTGCTTCCCGCACCTATAATTTCAAAAAAACTGGCCGAGACATTAAAAAAAATAGAATTAGAAGGGCATGAACTGGGAATCCACAGCTGGAACCACGTCAAATGGCAGGATAACCTTGATAGTATGACAGAAAACCAAATAGATTTAGAACTTAACAAAGCCCTGTCCTCATACAGTGCCTTAACAGGTCATAAACCTTACGGATTTGCGGCGCCTGCATGGAAAATAAATGAAACTGCATTAAAAAGTCTGCTTAAATGCGATTTTAGATATCTTTCCGTTGCACGGGGGCAAAAACCCGCCTATATTAAAATAGGAGACATTGTAAGCGATATAATTGAAATACCGACTACGATGCCGACTTTAGATGAAATTTTAGCTTGGGATAATATGACTCCCGAAAAAGCTTTGCAATATCTAACCGATACCCCGAAAAAAAATAACCTGAATGTTTTTACCCTTCACTCGGAAGTGGAGGGTATGGCATACTTGGATTTCTTTAAAAACTTAATTGTTAATTGGAAGAAAAAAGGGTTTTCGTTTAAACTTTTGCATCAGGTATCGGAAGATTTAAAAAACAATCCGCAAAAATACGCTGTTACTGAAAATCCTGTAGAAATAACATTTAAAAATTTCCTCGGCAGGGCGCAAAAACTTGCATCGGTTTAACTTGCAAAAAATATCTAAAAACAGACAAGAAATGAGACAAAGCAATAAAGAGGTCTGCAATTTTTAAATGCAACCATAAGATGTTATTTGTAAATTAAATTTTTAAATGTTATTTAGAAAACGCTATCTTTAAAATATCGTCCAGCTTGGTTACGGGCATTATTTTAAGCGCCTTTTTAACCTTTTGCGGAACATCTTCCAAGTCTTTTTCATTATCTTTGGGAATTAAAACGGTTTCTATTTTTTCACGATAGGCGGCAAGTAATTTTTCCTTAATTCCGCCAACGGGAAGTACTCTGCCTGTTAAAGTTATCTCTCCTGTCATTGCAAGAGATCGTTTAACGGGTTTATTTTTAATCAAACTAACCAGCGCCGTAGCTAAAGCGCCACCGGCAGAAGGTCCGTCTTTGGGTACAGCTCCTTCAGGTACGTGTATGTGAAAGTCAACGGAGGTAAACTTCATCTTGGTCATATTGGACGATTTGATGTAAGATAAAGCGGCTTTTGCAGATTCCTGCATAACTTTACCCAACTGACCCGTTAAAATAAGGTTTCCTTTTCCCGGAAATTTATTTACCTCTATCGTTAGCAATTCTCCCCCGGCAGACGTCCACGCAAGACCTGTTGAAACACCGACTGCATTTTGTTCAGGCGGAGCATCAACGTACTTGGGAATGCCGAGATATTTGGCTATATTCTTTTCCGTCACAATAACTCTTTTCTTATCTTCAACTATTTCCCTTGCAGATTTTCTGCATATCGTAGCCATTTGACGTTCAAGATTTCTAACACCCGCCTCCCTTGTATATTCCCTCATAGCCCTGCCAATAGCCGGTAATTTAACTTCCAGCATATTTTTCTTTATGCCGTGTTCTTCCATTTGGCGGGGCAGGAGATATCCTGTAGTAATGGATTGTTTTTCGTCGTGAGTGTATCCCATAAACTCAATAACTTCAAGGCGGTCCCTAAGCGTTTGGGGAATACCGGAAAGAGTGTTGGCTGTAGTTACAAACATTACTTTTGAAATATCAAACTTGATGTCCATATAGTGGTCTACAAATTCCGTATTTTGTTCGGGGTCTAGCACTTCCAAAAGAGCTGCTGCGGGGTCTCCGCGCCAGTCCATACCCATTTTGTCTATTTCATCAAGTAAAAACACAGGGTTGCTGCTTTTTGCTTTTATAATGCTTTGCATTATGCGTCCCGGCATTGAGCCTATATAGGTTCTGCGATGTCCTCTTATTTCGGCTTCGTCGCGTACTCCGCCCAAAGACATTCGCGTAAACTTTCTGCCCACCGAACGCGCAATAGAGCGCGCCAGCGAAGTTTTGCCTGTTCCCGGGGGGCCTACAAAACACAAAATCGGACCGCGTATTTTTTTTGTAAGTTTCGTTACTGCTAAAAATTCCAATATTCTTTCTTTTGGTTTGTCCAAACCGTAATGATCTTCATCAAGAATTGTTTTGGCTTTTTTTATGTCTAAAATATCTTTAGTTGTTTTCTCCCACGGAATAGCAATCAGCCAATCTAAAAAAGTGCGAGATACAGTTGATTCAGGCGAAAAAGGAGCCATTTTTTCAAGGCGGCTAATTTCTTTTAACGCAACCTCCCTAGCCTCTTTGCTTAAACTTATCCCTTGTATTTTTTTCCTTATTTCGTCCAATTCCTTGTGGAAATCGTCTTTTTCGTGAAGTTCTTCTTTAATGGCCTTCATCTGTTCGTGAAGATAATACTCCTTTTGCGACTTATCCATAGATGAACGCACATGCGAGTGTATCTTTTCTTCAAGATTTAAAATTTCCATCTCGGAAACTAGAAGTTTTATAATTTTTTCCAATCTTTCTTTGGGGTTTATGGTTTCAAGAAGGTCCTGGCGGTCTTCGGTCTTAATCATTATGTTTGCCGCTATCGTGTCGGCAAGCCTTGAGGGGTTATCAATTTGGCGCAAGAGCGAAACACCTTCAATGGGGATACGGCGTGAGAGTTTTGCATATTTTTCAAACCCGTCAAGACAGTTTCTCATTAAAGCAACCGTTTCGGGATCTTTTTCTACATCAGTTTTGATGTATTCTACTTCACTGAACCAGCATTTTTTCTCTTCGTTGAAAAACAGCCGTTTTATTTTAGCGCGCGATACTCCGTGAAGAAATACTTTCATCGTTTCATCGGGCATACGCAAAGATTGCTCTATTTTGCTCACTACCCCGAAAGAAAAAATATCTTTAGGCGTAGGATCTTCTATGTCTACCTTTTTTTGGGATACCGCCATGATGAATTTGTCTTTCTCTAATGCTGTATTTATTGCGCGTACGGATTTTTCCCTGTCTACCGATAGCGGAAGTGACATTCCTTCAAACATAACAACATCGCGTATTACTACTGCGGGGAGTATATTGGGTAATTCTTTGTCTTCAATTGAGTTGTCTGATTTTATATTTTGCGTTGCCATAATTATTTTTTCGTCTTGGAGAGTTTATCTAAAGTTAAAACCTCGTCAACTATTCCGTATTCTTTGGCTTCCTGAGCCGACATATAAAAATTTCGTTCGCTATCTTGATGTATTTTTTCCTTAGTCTGTCCGGTATGATGCACCAATATTTCGGCAAGTTTTTCTTTGTTTTTTAAAAGTTCCTTGCTTTCTATATCAATGTCGGTAACCTGTCCCGAAATACCTCCGCCCCATACAAGAGGCTGATGTATCATAACTCTGGAATGCGGCAAAGCGTATCTTTTGCCCTTTGTGCCGGCGGCAAGAAGTAATGCTCCAAAACTCATTGCCATACCCATACATATAGTGGTTATGGGAGCCTTGATGTATTGCATAGTGTCATAAACGGCAAGACCTGCAGTAACCAGTCCGCCAGGAGAATTAATATAGAGGTTTATTTCACGCTGGTCATCATCGGCATCTAAATATAAAAGCTGTGCGATAATTATGTTTGCGGCGTCTGTATCCAACGCCCCCCCCTGTCCGCCGATGAAAATAATTCTGTCTTTTAGCAGGCGCGAATAAATATCATAACCTACCATTGCTCCTTCGGTTTTTTCAATAATTGTTGGGATTATCATTTCTCCTCCGTTAATATCCGTTTGGTAATAGAATTTACGCACAACCCTACATTTGACAATCTGTTTTTTGAACTTATTTATCAACAGATTTTATAACCGCAGTCGATTTCAAAAAGTCAAAGACTTTTCGTTCAGTTAATGCTAGCAAAATATGCGGTTTTTTGGAATTAAAAAATTCTTCAATCTGTTTTTTTTCTTTTTCCGTTTTGGTTTTTTGCAAGCTGGTTTCCAATTCTTTTTTTATATCATCATCGGTAACTTCAATTTTTTCTTTTTTTGCTATCGCATTTAACAAATATCCCATTTTTAAGTCTTTCTCTACTGAAGGGCAAATCTGTTCTTTATACTGTTTTTTTTGGTCGTCGGTTATTTTGCTTGCGTTTTCGCCCATGTTTTGCATTACTCTATCTAGATTTGCGTCCGCATTGCGATCAACTAGCGATTTGGGAATCTGGAAATCGTTGTGCTTTAACAAATGCTCTTCAATTTGTTTCATTATGCTTTCTTCGCTCTGACGCTTCGCATTTTTAGTCATCATTTCGGATACATGACTTTTTAATTTATCAATGTTTTCAAAATTCATCTGCTTGGCAAAATCATCATTTAGTTCAGGGAGTATTTTGCTTTTTATTTCGTTGACGGTTACCTTAAAGGTAATTTTTTCTTTTTCTATTTCGGTGTCAAATTCTTTCGTTTCACCTTTTTTCGCTCCTATAATTGTCTCGGGCAGACCTTTTATCGTTTGAGGGCTGGACATATCAATCATATCGTTTTCCGTTGAATGTTTTTCTATTTCCTTTCCATCTTTGTATGCTTTGTAGCTTACTGTGGCAAAATGTTGACTTTCCAAAGCGGTGCCGTCTTGCGATGCTTCAAGGCGCGCATTGTGCTCGCGGAGCTTTTGCAATTCCTCATCCAGTTTTTGGGGAGTTATTTCCGTAGAATGTTCTAGCAAGTTTATTTTCTCATAATTTTTGGGCGTAATTTCAGGAACGGTTTCTATTTCTACTTCAAATTTTAGAGGTTTACCTTCCTTGTAATCCACTTCTTTAACAGTAGGGGGCGCAATGGGATTTATTTTTTCCTTTTCCAAAGCGATTTCCAGCGCTTTTCTAATAGCTATGTCCACCGTGCGTTCTTCTATCTGAGTTTTAAAATTTTCCTTCACCGTAGACAAAGGAACTTTACCTGTTCTAAAGCCCGGCATTTGCGCTCTGGAACGTATTTGCACTACTGCAGTATCTTGAGCATCTTTTATTAAATCTTTATCCGCTTCTATGGATAAATTTACAATACAATTATCTCCGTCGGTTTTTTTTACTTTCACTTTTAATTCGTTTGCCATTGGTTTGTTTTCTCCTTTAGTTGCTAACTTGAAAAATGTTTATGGACGTATTTGTCCCGAAGTGCATATAAGTTTAATTTTTCTTCCTAAAATCATAAAAACCTCAATTAGTAGTTGTCATCCTGCAACAAAGCGACGTGG
>DATKZD010000079.1:0-10986 GCA_035528195.1 Elusimicrobiales bacterium | reverse complement strand
TAGGTAAGCTCATCGCAGAAGAAGGGCAGGAAATAATGCTTGATGCCATATGGTCTGCGGGCGAAAATCCCGGCGCAGATGTTAAAGTAGATGTAAACGCTTTGCCTAAGGCAAAGGTTACCGCTACGGTAATAAAACATTTGAGAGACCGCAAAGTTCTTTCTTTTAAGAAAAAGCCCAAAACGGGCTACAAGAAAATGATAGGCGAAAGGCAGTATATAACTGAAATTAAAATAGAGAAGATACAATTATCATAAGCTATGGCACACACAAAAGCGCAGGGTTCAACAGTAAACGGAAGAGACAGTAGGGCGAAACGCCTTGGTGTTAAGCGTTACGGTAATCAGGCCGTGACCGCAGGTGAAATTTTAGTCCGTCAACGCGGAACTAAGTTTTTGCCGGGTACCAATGTCGGTAGGGGCGGAGACGATACGTTGTTTGCCAAAATATCAGGCACGGTTAAGTTTGAATGGGCAAGTAAAGGTAAAAAAAGAATAAGTGTCTACCCTATCCAACAGCCTTCCAAAGCTTAAAAACCATAAGACTAAACTATAATTTAATGCGGCAATTACTGCCGCATATTTTTACCTATTTTATGAAAAGAGAAGACGGAAATTTTATAGACAGAGTACGTATATTTGTTAAAGCCGGCAACGGCGGAAGCGGATGTATGTCCTTTCGTAGGGAAAAATTTGTTCCCGACGGTGGTCCTAACGGCGGAAACGGCGGAAAGGGATCCGATATATTTTTTCAGGCAAATAGAAATCTTACCACGCTAATTCATCTTGCCAGAAATCCGCATATAGAAGGCAAAAAAGGCGCAAACGGGTCGGGTTCTTTAAAAGACGGCTTATTTGCCAAACCTATCACCATTTTTGTTCCATGCGGTACAATCATCAAGGAAGGCGGTCAAGTCATAGTTGATTTAGATGAACACGGGGCAACTTTTTTGACAGCGCAGGGAGGTGCGGGAGGACGCGGTAACGCATCTTTTAAAACAAAATTTAATACAGCGCCCAGGATATCGGAAAAGGGTCAGCTTGGTCAAAATAAAACACTGGAAATAGAACTCAAACTCGTTGCCGATGTGGGACTGATAGGTTTTCCCAATGCGGGTAAATCCACGCTTCTTTCGCATATTTCCGCTGCAAAGCCAAAAATTGCAGATTACCCTTTCACCACCTTAAATCCCAATTTGGCAGTAGTTTTCCACAAAAATAAAAGTTTTGTTGCCTGCGATATTCCCGGGCTTATTGAGGGTGCGCATCAAGGCAAGGGACTTGGACACAAATTTTTAAAACATATAGAACGCACAAGAATACTTATTCATATGATAGATCCCCTAGGTTTTGATAAAATATGCCCGGTAAAATCGGTTAAAATTATATCCGAAGAATTGAAAAATTTTAATAAGGAACTTTCAAAGCGTCCTAAAATACTGGTCGTCAATAAAGCTGATTTGCCAAACATCAAATCAATCTATGAGAAAATTAAAAAGAGATACCGCAGTCAAAAAGTATTTTTAATCTCCGCCGTTACGGGAGAAGGATTAGACAAACTGTTAGATGAGATTATAAGACAGCTTTCTTTAAAACCTATCCCGCTTAAAGTTTTGACAGTAAAAAAATCTGAAATTAAAATGCACAGTCTGGAACCGGCGTTTAAAATAAATCATACCGCAGACAGCAAGGTAGAAGTAACGGGAGAATACATAAACCGTTTAATACAAAGGACAAATTTTGACCAGCCCGAAAGTATAGTGCGATTAAAAAATATTTTTAGGAAGATAGGTTTTGATAAAGAGCTTAGAAAGTCGGGGATTTCATATGGCGATACCGTAAAAATAGGTGATATGGAATTTGTCTGGCAAAAAAACGATTATTCCGGTATTACCGATAGATTAGTTTCCCGCCGTAAACGAAAACCCTGATTGAAAAATTTATTACTAATTAATGCCGCCGGAGTTTTTAAAATCGTGGCATAAATTTTGGACTTTGGTATCTTCACTTTGCTTTCGGCATCTAAGAGATTATCCGATGCGGCTATTTTGTGTAAAGTGTCCATACACCAATAAATAGGCCACATAGTAGCGGCTCTATAACGAACTTGCGTTTTCGGAATAGAGCTAAAAAAAGGTTCTGCAAACTTAAGTCTTTCCATCGCCCACAAAATCCACTTATTTATTACAGGTTTAAGCGACTTTATAGATTTAGGGTTTAAAAGATCTTCGGGCGTTAAGTTTACCGTTTGTAAATCTTCAAGCGGAAGGTAGCATCTGCCGTTTTTTAAATCGGCGGGCATATCTCTTAATATATTGGTAATTTGCAGTGCATCTCCTATCATCGCTCCCTGCTCGGGCATATGTTGAGTATTTTTTTTAATGTTGGAGTTAATTATCAGAGATTTAGCCCAAAATATACCGGGGGCGCCGCCTATATACCTGCAATAATGTTCAAGCTGCTGCGCTGTTTCAAACGCTTTTATTTTTTTTGACGGGACGAAATAGCTTAAATCAGTTTCCATCCCTCTACATACCTGAGTTACCACAAAATGCACAAGCTGTTTATTTTGGGGGCTTAGTTTATCTGCCGCCTGTAAAATTTTTTTTAAGCAAAGCAGTAAATTTTTTTCGTATTCGGATTGATATGACGGCAAAATGTTTCTCATTATTAAATCTAATTTTTCGCTGTTTTGCGAGGGTGAGGATACAATTGCGGGAAAATCTTTTATATAGGCCAGTTTTTTTTCATCAGTCACAACGGGGGTGTCTGCTATTGTGTCGGCCGCTCTGCAAAGCAGGTAACCGACTGCAAAAAGCTCTCTGACGTTTTTTGGCATCGCTTTTATACTTAAGTATATTGAACGGGATGTGTGTTTTAAAATTCTGTAAAGTTCTTTGTCCATAAAAAGTGTGGGATACCTGCTAATTTTAATTATTTTAGCATATATTATTTTTATATGTTATATTATAAAAAGTGATATTTTAGAGCTGATTTTGCAGATACGATATCAGTCAAATTTTTAGATAATCTGCTAAAAAATATAAATATGAAATCTCTTTCCGACTTAGTAATATTGGCGTGGAATATATCGGCAGCCGAAGCTTTGAGCGCCAACTTTGAGTTTATATTGCAAGAACACGTGTTTATCAGTTTGACCGAAATAGATGAGCTCGCCGATATCACCTCGAAAAAACTTAACTTTAACAATTCTCAGATGGAAAACGTGAGGGCTGAAAGCAGTTATCTAGATAAGTTTTTTAACAAATCAAAAATAGACAGGACGGTTTTACGAAGAAAATTACGCAATAAATTGGGAGAGGGCAAAGCCGATTTAGGACGCGGAAGTATCCATAGAGACAAATTATGCTATGAAACTTTTAGCAAGGCGCAAAGTTTTTCGGGCAAAGTTCGTTGTACCAACGTATTGGATTTACTTAGGGCTCTTTTTTTGTCTCCGGGGAGAAACATTACAGAAGTTTTAAAAGAATATAACTTGGCTCCAGGAGATTTACTTGTAACCGTAGATGAACTGGAACAGAAAGCGAAAATTTCCAATCCCGAATTATTTAAACCCAAACCATATGTTACGCCGGGCAATATAGATAAAATTTTATTAATCGGCGAAGATATGATAGGCGAAGCAAGTCAGGGACGTATTGTTCCCTGTATAGGAAGAGAAAAAACCGTAGCTAAAGTTACCTCTATATTAAAGCGTCAAAACAGGAAAAAAAATGTATTTTTAATGGGATATCAGGGCATAGGCAAAACTGCGCTAATGGAGACTATCGCCGTTAATATAGACAAACGGCAAGTTCCCGAATCATTGGCCGATACTACCATAATTAGAATATCCCCGGAATATTTTTTAAAGATGAAAAGCACGGTGAAAAGCCGATTTTCTGTCTTAAAAGATGCTATTTTACAGGCGCGGGCGAACGAAAACATAATACTGTATTTTGAACGTCTTGATAGACTTTTAGATTATTTTAAAAAAATAGGAAAACGTTTTTTGGATTTATTGTTGGAGAGTATTGCATCCGGGCATTTGCAGGTAGTAGCTTCTGCAGAAACCGAAAATGCCGAGATATGGTTTAAGGAAATAGAGGATTTTTCTGTTTTTTTTGAGGGCGTTGAGTTAGTAGAACCCCTGCCCTTGGAGGTTTTGGAAATACTACGCCAAAGACGGAGCGAATTTGAACTTCGTTATAATCTCAAAATAACGGGCAGTGCATTGAAAGCGATATTAATTTTAGATGAAAAATTAAATCTTCCCGGCGTTTTTCCTAAAAAGGCTCTTAACGTTTTAGATAATGCATGCGTAAAAGCTGCTTTGCCCTTGGAAAGTCAATCCAAAGAAATTATTGAAAAAATTACCGCCGTGTCAAAAAAATTCAAACTTGAAACCAGCCCTGACGTAAACGAAGCATGGATATCTTATGCAGTTTCCGAAATTTTAGCAATAAATGTTATTCGGGTGGCGGGATTTTTAGACAGAGGTATTCTTCTTCGCATATCTAACATGAAAAATGAGTTGCAAAACGTAGTGTTGGGACAGGAAAAAGCTTTATCTAAAATAACCGATTGCCTGCAAAAAAGATTTGCAAACGAAACTTTGGGAAAGATAAATCCTATCGTACTTTTATTTGTCGGGCCTCACGGAGTCGGCAAAACGCAAACAGCTAGAAATATTGCCCGTTTTATTTTTGACAAAAGCGATCAGGTTGTGTTTTTTGATATGAAGCAATTTTCAAATACGGAAAGGATTAAAAGACTTTTTGGATTAGACGGACGGATAGGTGTACTGGAACAGGTTTTAAGCGAAAATCCGTTTCAGGTTCTTTTGTTTGAAAATATTGAAAATGCGTCCGCTAATTTTTATGTAAGTTTTAGTAATTTTATAAATAATTGCAGTTTAAATTTATCTAGAACTGTTTTTGTTTTGACTACGGGAAAATTTGCTTCATTATGGAGCGAATCTAAAAATATGTCCGAAAGTAAAATCCATTCCACAATTATAGATAAACTGCCTTACGTTTTTCCGAAAGCATTTCTAAATACGATTGATAGTGTGATTATTTTTAATCGCATCGTTAGTAAATATGCCCTTATAGTAATGTCAAATTGGATTGAAGAAAAGCGGACGGAAATTTTTGATAAGTACCATGTTAAACTAAACGTCCCCCATGCGGCATTAGAAGGACTGGTTAAGGAGGGAATGGGTATAGATTACGGAATGAGAAATTTGAGAATTGTTTTTGAAGATTTATTTTCCGCCGTAATACAAAAACATATAGATAGAAAAATAATCAAAAAACACAAAAATTGGCACTATCGTTTTTTAGAAGACAAAGCAGAATTAGTGCCAGGCGATTAAAATCTTTGTGAAATATTTAGCATCGGTAAATTTGTATAGAAAGATAAAATTTATTTTTTGTTTTTTTGATATTTCTCATCTCGTTTTTCAAATCCCCCCTCCCCCCCTTTGACAAGGGGGAGACCAAGTTTGTTTTTATCTTTCTCAATACGGGGCATCAGATAATGTTTCTCTTTATTTTCTTATAACTCCTCTTTGAAAAATAAAAAAGAAAAACTCCCCCTTGTCAAAGGGGGGAGGGGGGATTTGTATAATAAGAAAGGAAATGAAAATGGAAAAATACAAAAATTAACTTAATTGCACATCAATTTATATTTCTAACGTAACTAACAAAACGATATAACAACTATGAAAATAAAAAAATTTTTACCAAAAAAAATTATTTCAGGCGGGCAAACCGGAGCAGATAGAGCGGGGCTTGACGTGGCATTTGCCTGCAATATCAAAACGGGCGGTTATATTCCCAAAGGGCGTTTAGCCGAAGATGGTAAAGTGCCCGATAAATACAACCTAAAGGAAACCAATACTTCTAAATACGCGCAAAGGACTATTTTAAATATTGTTAATTCCGATGCCACTATGATTTTTCATGACTCAGATGTTGAGGGCGGAACCCTTTTAACCTACGAAATATCCCTCAAAAAGAAAAAACCTGTTTTACTTGTTAATGTAAAAGATAATTTTGACGAATGCGTAAAAAAAATTAGATATTTTTTAAATGACGTTAAACCAAATGTTTTAAATATAGCCGGTCCGCGCAAAAGCAAATGCCCCGACATTTACGACGAGGCATTTGAGATACTTTTGAAAGTTTTTAAAATTTAATTTCCTATTTTTTTCCTGTTCTTATACGGTTTTGGCGGCGGCGCAACTATCGGCGTGCCTGCATCTTTATCATAATAGTCCAATCCGGAGTGATCTATTACTTCTTCCTGCATTAAAATTCTTAAAGTATTTAAAAACTTCATATGCTGAACAAATAAATCGTGTTCTGCTTTTAGGTCAGGTCGGCACATCGGCGATTTATAGAAAAAGGATAACCATTCCTGAATTCCTTTTAAACCCGCTCTTTGTGCCAAGTCCATACAGAGTACCAAATCCAAAACTATGGGAGCGGCAAGTATGGAATCTCTGCATAGGAAATTAATTTTTATTTGCATCGGCATATTTAACCAGCCGAAAATATCAATGTTATCCCAGCCTTCTTTCTCGTCTCCACGCGGGGGATAATAGTCAATTCTTACTTTGTGGTGGTATTTTCCGTACAATGCGGGGTAAAGTTTGGGTTCTATTATTGCATCTAATACCGACATTTTACTTTTCTCTTTTGTTTTAAACGAAGTGGGGTCGTCCAATACCTCACCGTCGCGGTTGCCCAAAATGTTTGTAGAATACCAGCCTCTAAGACCGAGCATACGCGCTTTGAGACCGGGCGCAATTACCGTCTTCATCAACGTCTGTCCCGTTTTAAAATCTTTACCTGATATTGCAACATTGTTTTGCTCGGCAAGCTCGGTTAAAGCGGGAATATCCACCGATAAATTTGGAGCTCCGTTTGCAAAAGGAATACCCATCTTAATTGCGGCATATGCGTAAATCATAGAGGGCGAAATATCTTTTGAATTATTTTTTAAACCCTTTTCAAAGTTTTTTAAGTTCAAGTGAGTTTTTTTCTGTTGCAAAAATATTTCAGTGGATCCGCACCATATCATAACATTGCGTACGGTTTTATTTTTGCGTTTGAAGTTTTCTATGTCTTTCATCAGCATTTTTGCCAAATGCATTTTAGTTTTAGCCTTCTTTATTTTTTGAGGTTTAAGGTTTTTTACGTATTTTTGGTCAAATACTGCAGGCATGGGGGATATTTTTAAAAGTTCTTTTTTGACCGGTTCCAACTGAGTAGGACGCAGTACGCCCGCTTTTATGGCAGTCTTGTAGACGTTATCAGGAAAAATATCCCATCCGCCAAATACCAAGTCTTTTAAATTAGCAAGCGGTACAAAATCTTTTATCAAAGGACGTCGGTTTTCGTATCGTTTACCGAGCCGTATTCTTTGCATTTGAGTTACCGACCCTACAGGTATACCCTTATTTTTTTTGATTAATTCTATACCTGCGATAAAAGTGCTTGTAACCGCTCCCATTCCCGGTATTAAAATCCCAAGTTTACCCTTAGCAGGTTCTACTTTAGCATTCCTAACCATTTATCAAGTCCTCCTATAGAAACAAAAAGTCAAATTTTAAGTTTTACCGTCTTATTAGTTCTAGCAGATTTATATCCTGCTTGTAAAAGATTTAGACAGATTTTGGCTTCTGACAAGTTACCCGTTCTTTGTAGTGGATTTTTTAGTCCCTTTGCAAATTCATCAAGCATTCCTACCATCCACGTGGGATGCGCACTGCCTGCAGAAAGCTTTTCTTTGGTTTTATAAATTTTAGGCGGTTTATTTTTTTGCAGTAACAATACTTTGTCGTCTAAAATTTTTGCCACAGCTTTATCGCCGTGGATAAATATAAAATTGTCTCTTACGGGACTTTTCCACGTAAGATGTATAGCGGAAGTTGCATTTTTGAAATTTATGAGAACCTGCGCTTGATTTTCCGTAGTATTGTTATTTGGCGGATAGGAAAGATTTGCTGTTATTTGGCAGGGTTTTTTATTTCCCGTTAGGTGATAAGCCAAATATAAATTATGCCAACCGTGGTCGGTGAAAATTCCGCCGCCTGAAAGTTTTGGGCTTGAACGCCAATCTTTTTTATCTGCTGTAACTGAGGGTTGACTGCGTAATACACCCAATTCTACGTGATTTATATCGCCCAACATTCCTTTGTCTATCAATTGTTTTACTTTTACGATGGGAGGGGCGTGCTTCCAGTTATGCACCGTAAAAAGGCAGCGTTTTTTTTTGGCGGCAATTTTAACTAAATTATTAAATTCGGATAACTTAAATACCAGCGGTTTTTCGCATAGGACATGCAGATTTTCTTTAAACGCTTTAACGATAATTTTGTAGTGAAATGTAGGAGGAGTTGCGATATCAACGAAATGAAGATTTTTTTCGCCTGCAAAAAGCTCGTTATCGGTTTTATAAAGCCGCGCTTTAGGGAATAATTTTTTTGCAATTTTAAGTCTTTTGGGATTTGCATCTGCAACGGCGACTATATTAAACATCTGTCTTCTTTTTTTAAATGCCGGCACGTGCGCATTTTCCGCTACTGCTCCAAAACCTATTATTGCACCGTTATACATATCAACCCAAATTAAATCTATCTGATATCGCATCAAAGGCATCGGTAAGTTTGCCGATAACTTCCTGCGCTTGTTTCTTTGTGATAATAAGCGGAGGATTTATTCTTATTGTTTTTGAGTAACACATACCCATCACACCGCGTTTTAAGCACTCGTAATAAAGCGTCTTTGTTATTTCTTTGGGTAGAGGTTTTTTTGTTTTTTTGTCTTTGACCATCTCTACGCCTATCATAAGTCCCCGTCCGCGCACATCGCCTATAAATCTGTATTTTTCCTGCAGTTTTTTGAGTTCATCAAGCATATATTTACCGACGACACGCGAGTTTTCAACCAAATTTTCTTTGATTATTGTTTCAAGCACTACTTTACACGCAGTGGCCGCCATAGGATTTCCGCCAAAACTTGAAGAACTTCCGCTAGGATTTGCAAAAGGTTTAGAGTTTGCTATTTTATCAGATGATACCAGTAAACTTACCGGAAATCCGCAGGCGATACCTTTACCCATAGTCATTATGTCGGGTACTACATCTTCGTGCTGGCATGCAAACATTTTTCCCGTTCTTCCGAGACAGGTTATTATTTCGTCGGCAACAAATAAGGCATCATTTTCGTGAGCAATATCTGCAATCGCTTTAACATATCCTTTTGGAGGAACTACGTTTCCGTTGGTTCCCTGAATGGGTTCCATAACAAATGCGGCAATTTTACCGGTAGTTTGAAATTTTAAATTATCGCGCACGTATTCGGCGCATAAAAGTCCGCATTTAGGATATGTAGTTTTAAATGGACATCTATAGCAATAGGCATAAGGCACTAAATGCACTCCCGCAGGCAATGGCCCGTAATTGTGTTTGAACGTATCTCCCAAAAGTCCGAGCACTCCCATTGTTTTTCCGTGAAATCCACCCCAAAATCCTACAAATTCATAATTTCCGGTATAACTTTTAGCAAGTTTTTGAGCGGCTTCTACCGTTTCCGCTCCGCCGGAATACATTTGGGTTCTGTTTAAATCACCCGGAGTTACCGATGATAAAAGCTTCATAAATTCCGTTCGGTTTTTTGTAGTAAAACTACCCACCGTTATTTTTGAAACCTGCTCCTGCATAGCCTTGACATATGCGGGGTGACTGTGTCCAAGCGATGCTATACCCACTCCGGCGTACAAGTCAAAATACTTATTTCCGTCTACGTCTACAAAATAACAACCTTCCCCGCGTTCCATAACGATTTGCGAAAAAGTTCCTATTTGCTGCGCTCCCGGCGCTATGTATTTTTGTTCTTCGTCAAAAATAGCTTTTGATTTGTTTCCTGCTGTAAACGATTTATGAACGGTTAAAGTTTTATTGTCAGCCATACCAATTGAATCTCCTTATTTGGCGGTGATATTGTCTGTTGCTTTATCAAAAATGTGTTTTGCTATCGGGTACTTAATTTCATCTCTTACTTTGGCAAAGCTGGGCCAGCTGTTTATGTCTATTATGTATATCTTTCCTGTGGAGGCAATTATTGCGTCACCGCCGTATACCTCCAGCCCTACTTTTTTTGCCACTATTGCAGAACTCAGCTCCAGTTTGTCTTCATCAAATTTATATTTTTTGGCAGTATCGGGGTTGTGGTAAAACCAGTCAAACCATTTGAGAGGACCTACTCCGTAAAACTTGATTAAATCCCCATTTATGTGTTCCTGTATGCAGACAGTTTGTATTTCTCTTTTATGGAAATCTTTTTTAACTTTTTCGCACTCTTTCCAGTCGTTTATAAAAATCACATCTTTATTGCAGGTATTGTGCACATCACCGCGTTTTATCCATACTCCTTTGGAGTGAAAAAATTTTGGAGGTTTTTCTAACAAATCTTTTGTATATCGGATTTCGGTTTTGGGATGTATACCGTTACACGACTGCATAAGGGGCGTCATATTTATCCTGTAGCAGTTACATACTGCATCAATAGTGTTTATGAACATAGAGTGTTTTTGCCATGGTTGTATTGTTTTTACTGCAGGCAGATTTTCGCACATAGGCACTATTACGTCCCAGTCTGAAGGATTTATCTTTTCAAGTTTTTCGGGCCTTAAAAGTTTTACTTTTGCGCCGAGTTTTTTAAGTTCCTGCGCTACGGCTTCCAGTATCAAGGCATCATCAGTTTCTCTGTTTGGAGAATTGGTAAGTTCTCTATAAATTGCAAGACAATTAAACATTTTTTCCTTTGCTACATATCCTGTTCGCTACGAGATTTTATATTACCGCAGGCATTTTTTTTCTGACAGGTATTTTTTTAAAAAATTTTCTGCCAACGATATGTCCTCTTTAGTATCTATGTCAACGCTTTGTTTTGCGTTAAACGAAATTATTTTTTTG
>DATKZD010000078.1:0-9941 GCA_035528195.1 Elusimicrobiales bacterium | reverse complement strand
TTATCCACAGATGTTGACAACTTTTTACGCCACTTCAGGAATTTTTAAGCTTTTTGTACATAAATTCAATGTCCCGTTTTCAAGCGCAAAAAGTAGCAATTTTAAGTCTAATTTGGGGAGTCTTTTCCCATACTAAATTCTACCAGTTATAGAGAGGGTAGTCAATCATATATATGAGTTAAAATACACGAGTTATTTAGCGGCGTAAAAAGTAGAAAACGGCTGTCCGAAAGACAGCCGTTTTCAAAGAAAATAATCAGCCTATTAATTGCCGAATTTAAAACCTACTTTAGCAAGAATGGAATAGTAATTTATATCATCTTCCGTTACATCATCATCAAAGTTTACAGCAGCCTGATGCCATCTGCCTTCGGCGCCTATTATAAGATTTCCTAATACGATATCAGCGCCTGCGCCGATACAAATTACGTAACCGTTAGAATCTTCCGATTCGCTAAAAGATGTTCCGCCTATGGTTCCTTCCATAGTTATTCTCAAAAAGTTCCATCCGATTCCCGCCATTGCATAAGGACGTATTAAAAGTACAGGAAACGGTGAAAGTTTTGCAACAAGCATAACGGTTCCTATAGTCGGTTTAAATTCAAGGGAGTCAGCACCAACGGTATATTCCTTGCCTCCGAACATATTGTACATCCCGTCAATGCCGATACCAAACATAGGAACGATGTTTGCCATATATTGGACACCAAAAGCGGGTCCGAATTCCGCTACCTCAATTTCTCCCATGTCAGTAATGTCTGGCTCTGTGAGTACATTAACGCCTCCGGCAAAAAAGTATAAAGTGTTACTTCCTGCCGATGCTTTGTTAACCGCAAAAGCGGAAACAAAAAGCATACATAATACTAACGCTAGTGTTTTTTTCATTATTTTCCCCTCCTCTATTTGTGTCTATTTGTAACCGCCCTAATTATACAAAAGATGGCGGGGGTTACAAGCTGATAAATCTCACAACCGATAGTAAATCCGCACCGCATCATTTAAGCCGAAGTACATTTTTGTTACCATTGCAGATATGTATTGGATACTGACACTTACTATTGCTACCTTTTGGGGCGGATCGTTTATAGCCATAAAGGAAGTCGTGCAAATAATTGATCCACGCCTTGGAGTTTTTTTAAGGATTTTAATTGCTCTTGTGTCTATAAGAGTGATGCAGTTTGTTTTAAAAAAGGAAGTGAGAATAAAACGACAGGACATTTTAATCGTTTCTTTGGCGGGACTTTTTTCGCTTGCCTTTCCTTTTATGTTTTTATTTTGGGGTGAAACTAGAATTTCAGCGGGACTCTCCGGCATAATAAATTCCACCGTTCCTTTTTGGACATTTATTTTAGCCGTAAATTTTTTGGCAGAAGAAAAATTTACATCCGCTAAAGCATCGGGCATTTTTTTTGGCATCATAGGTATCGTTTTTATTTTTTATCCCCAAATTTCATTTAAATCCGACGGATTTGAAATGCTCGGGATGCTTGCTGTTTTGGGTATGGCTATTTGTTATGCGATTGGAAATGTTTTAACAAGAGTCGTTTTACGCAGAAAGGGAGCATCTTTTCACGGTAATTTATTTTATCAGCATTTAGCATCTGCAATAGTTATGGCTTTGGTTTGTTTGATATTTTGCTCAAAACCCGTCGCAAGCGACATATTAAATACCAAAGTAGTCGTGTCCATTTTATATCTTGGAATATTTTCTACGGCTTTGGCGCTTTTCATTTTTTATTACCTCATCGGAAAATTCGGGGCTGTAAAGGCAAGTGTTGTAATTTACATCGTGCCTATTATGGCGCTTTTTTGGGATTATGTGTTTTTTAGAAACATACCCGAAATCAGTCAGATAATAGGTATGTGTATTATTTTCGGCGGAGTGCTTTTGACGCAAAAAAAATCAAAGAACAATTAGGAGCAAGTATGCAGGATGTTAAAATTGAGAGACAGGAACTAATTAAAAAACTTTTTACAAAAGCATTTCCAAAATTATGGTGCCCGCTTTTAACGCATTATAAATCCGACGGAACAATTGATTTTGAGCGCATTTGTAAACATTTAGATTTTATTATGCCGCATTGCAATTCTTTTTTAATTCCCGGTTCCACAGGCGACGGGTGGGAATTAAATTTTGAAGAATTTAAAAGTTTGATTAATTTTATTTTTAATTATGCCCCAAAAAAAGAAATAAACATTTTAATCGGGCTTTTACAAACCGATGACGAAAAACTAAAGCAAAATTTAAAATATGCACTTGAGTTTTTAGAAACAAAAAACTTTTCTCCAGATGCAAAAGATTATAAACCGAGCAGATTTAAGGGGTTTGTAATTTGTCCGCCCAAAGGCAAAAACTTAGCTCAGGAAAAAATAAAAAATTATTTGGAAAATTTTTTAAAACTAAATTATCCCGTCAGTTTATACCAGCTTCCGCAAATTACCGAAAACGAAATGACACCTGAAACAGTAGAGTATCTAACAGGCAAATATCCAAATGTTTTTATGTTAAAGGACTCAAGCGGCGAAGATAAAGTAGCAAAAACAGGTTTAAATTACGCAGGGCTCAAACTTATTAGAGGTGCGGAATTAAATTATTCTGCGTGGTTGAAATGTTGCGGCGGTATTTATGACGGGTTTTTACTAAGTACTGCAAATTGTTTCGCAAAAGAATTTACAGACGTGATAGAGCGCTTAGTACAAGGCAATCAAGATGAAGCAGACAACATATCCATAAAATTAACCAAAGTAATAGGCGAAGTTTTTAAACTTGCCTCTATTTTGCCGTTCGGAAATGCATTTACAAATGCAAATAAACTTATTGACCACATAAATGCCTACGGGAAAAACCATCAGGAATTTCCCCCTCCCAAAACCCATTCGGGCATCAATCTGCCAAAAGAATTGCTTTCAAAAACATACGACCTGCTTTATAAAAACGGATTTGAAATTGAGAAAGGATATTTATCTTAAAATCGGTTTGGGGACCGATTCAACTTTTACTTTGTCTACAATTTCATAAAGCATTTTGGTTACTGATTGCTCATCTTTACCTTTTATAGTTCCCGTTATGGGGACTATTCCCGGCTGATAAGTTACTTCGCTATAAAGTTTTCTGTTCGGTTTGATAAATTGAAGTTGAACTAAATTAGGATGGTTTTTAATAAAATCCGCGTTTATAATTTTTGCATATCCTTTTGGCAGATGATGAGCGGGGAAATTGAAACTTCCGTAGACAAAATCATTTTCATTGTAATGCTTTTTCCAGTCATAAAGCGAAAAGTCACCGATATAAACGGCGGTTTCGGCGGCGGGTAGATATACGTTGGTTTTAAGTTCCAATTCGTTTACGAAAGCTCCGCCGCCGCATCTGTTTGCAATTTCAAGAAAAACGGGGCCACGGGGCGTTTGAAAAAATTCCAAATGAATTGCGCCGTTTTTTATTCCTACCGCACTTACTACTTTTTGCGCCCAGCCAAATAATTTTTTTTCGGGGTCTATTTGAACAGAAAGGGAAACTTTACCTTTTGCAAAATCAAAGTTACTGGTTAAGTACTTGCCGCTTGCATGTAAAACAATTTTTCCGTCTACAACGAGCCCGTCTAAGTGGCATATATCTGCGTCTATAAACTCTTCCATTTCAAACGAGGCTATGTAATCCTTTTTATTTTCGGATAAGAAATTTACTGCACTTTCAAAAGAGTCAAAGATTTTTATTCCCGCACTTGCCCATTCCAAAAAAGGCTTTAATACCGTTTTGCCTTTCCACATTTTTTCGGTTTTGGAGGCAGTTTTATTTTCAAAAAAATCTTTGACGGATATAAATTTTGGCGCTTCAATGCCCGCATTTTTAACCAGCGTTTTCATTATCACTTTGTGGCGTACTTTTAAAATTTCTTCTGTTGTAGACCCGGGGACAGACCAGTGCTTACGTAGTTTTGCGGCATCTAAAAGCCCCCTTTCCCATAGAGAGATGATGCGGTCAAAATGGGCTTTTTGCCCGATGACATTTTTTGTTTCTTCAAACGTATCAAGCGGGGCTTTTATTTCAAATTTAAAACATTTTAAATGCGCAGGAATAGTTTGGATGTTTTTTTTGGTGCCGACATATGAAACGTCGTGTTTATCGTGGTTGATGGATTTTTCAAATTGTCTGTACTGATAAGGATGAGAAAGCAGTATTAAAATTTTCATTTTTTGTACCGATACGGGTTGGTAATATTTTATGTTTTAAAAACTTTGTAACGTGTTGCGCGATAAATAAAAAACTAAGTAAACACATTATTTAAAATATATTTACGCCCATCAGGAATCGAACCTGAATTTCCAGCTCCGCAGGCTAGCGCTCTATCCGTTGAGCTATGGGCGCTTAAATTTATTATCCGTGCGCAAGTTGAGTAACACTTTTTTAATAACCCCAGTCCTCTTTTCCTTACACAAATCACCCCAACCCTTTGACAGGTAAAATCCTAAGTGACTTGTGGTGAGTGAAGTCGAACCAAATAGAACCAAATTGAAGGACTCAGGGTTTCCCCCCTTAATAAGGGGGGTGAAAATATATATTGGATTATATATTTTCGGGGGGATTATACCCGCAATGACCTTTGCCGGTATAACACTCGCAACTACGCACAGGTCTTATTATAAAGAACACATCTATATTTTAGCAATTTTGAAAAAATTTTACTTTACGTTCTTGTACAATGTTAAACCTAAAACGGCAACAGCCGCTATGAAAGTAGCGGCTGTTATTATAAATATATTGCCTTTATATTTTTTACTTTTTGGTTGTTTCTTTTGGCAAATTTTATTTTTTTGTTCCAAATGGAACATTTTTTTCCACATCGGATAAATCTCCCATTGAGCACATATACCACAACTTTTTGTTAAGCTGTTCTTGTTCTTTTGCTTCTTCGATTTGCTTTTTGATGACTTGTTCCATTGCTACAAGCGCGGGTAACGGACTTGCCATTACCGTTACTGACGGTGAAGTTATTGCAAACATACATAGTGCTATTATTATCTTTTTCATTTTTTTACTTCCCCCTGTTTTTATCCCTATTAGTTAGTTTAAATTTAGTTGCAATTTAAATTTAGTCAGTTAAATCCCGCCCCGCAAAAAAAACCTGTCGTTTGTATGCGGCGCCAGCATATTGAACTATTAATTGCTGTGGTATGATTTTATCACAAAACTAATACAATTGCAAATAAAAAATAACTGAAATGTATCAGAGATATTAAAGTGTCATACATATACAAGCTGAGTAATTCTTTGAAAAAAGAAACAGTGCATATATCCGTTGTCTTTGTAGGGACAAGTCGCGACTTGTCCCTACTCATCCATAAAATGGGAGGGGGAATTAAAAAAATACTTCTTTTTCTGTCAACGAATTACTTAACTTATGCGGTCATCTACTTATCTATTTTTATTTCCTGCGAGTGTCCCGTATTTTCCATAATGTCAGACGCTGAGGCGCGTAGATAAAAAATAGAATCGGGAACATCACCGATATCTATGCTTATGCTATAAGGAGGATTAAAAACAAAACGGGAAAATTTTGCCCAATTAAATTTATCGTGAGAAAGTTCCACCCAACCTCTATCAATATCCTGCCCGTGCGCATTAAATGAAATTATAAGCCGATTCTTTTTTCTTTTTACTTCAAAATTTTTTATTTCTACTTTTAAATTGTTTTGAGGTACTAATTTTATTGCCATAGCCGGAGCTATGCCTTTTAAAGGAGTTTCCAACGAAGAAGAAATATCTCTTGGAGGAACGCCCTTTATGGAACGGTTCAACCATGCAGAAGATTGTCCGCCGTTTGTTACAGCACCTGCGACAATGGGAGAAGTCAACTCGTTAACAAAACTTTCGGTACCCGACCACAAAGCAAGATAATTTGGCTGTGTGGCTGATATTTTTCTTGCAGGTACCTCAATCCAAAACCACTGGGAATTGCCTGCTTTCAACAAAGATTCTTTTTTTGGCGTTTCCAAAGGAATGTCTTTATTATTTACCAATACATAAGTTTCCTGCGAAGAAAACTGAGCGTTTTGCGAAACCGCCATAAAAAGTTTTCCTTCAAAAGGCGCTTTTACCCACGGTTTATTTTCCATAGGATAAGTTTTTGCCCTGCCAAGTTTAGCGCCGATATAAACTTTTTTGTGATTTTTGGTAGAAATTGGCGGGAGTTTAACTATCCAGCAATTATTATAACCCACATACCAGTTTCCGTCCCATCCGCCGTTGGCATAAAGGTAATACTGATTTAAATCCGGTTCAAGTGCAATATATTTTGGAAAAGATACCGTTTTGCTATGTATACATATTGCATTAAATGTAAACATTAAAAAAAATGTCAAAAATCTTTTCATTTTTACCTTTTTAAAAGTTTGTTTGCGATTTTATCTAATTCTTCAAAAGAATGATAATTGATTATCAATTTCCCAAAACCGTGTTTTTGGGATGTTTGAATTTGAACTTTTGTACCCAGCGCCCCTGCAAGTTTATTTTCAAAAGAAACTACATCGGCCGATTTTTTAGTTTCTTTGTTTTTCTTTGTTTTTTTACCGTTATTATAAGTTAAGTTTTCCAAATCTCTTACAGTCAGTTTTTTGGTGATGGTTTCGTCATATAATCTTCTTCTGACTTGTTTATTTCCTACTGCAAGCAGCGATCTTGCATGACCCTCGGTTAATTTTCCGTTTTGCAGGGCTTTTTGAATGTAATCATCAAGTTCTAAAAGTCTAAGGGTATTTGATATCGTGGATTTTGACTTTCCGCAGTATTTGGCAAGGTCGTTTTGGGAAATATCAAAGTTATTTACCAGTTGTCTAAAAGCCATAGCCGTGTCTATGGGATTTAAGTCTTCGCGTTGTATATTTTCTACTAAAGAGACGGCAAGCATCTGCTTTTCGTCGGTACTTTTTCGTACTATTGCATCTATATTTTTTAATCCTGCTATTTTACATGCACGCAAACGCCTTTCGCCCGCAATTAATTCGTATATGCCGCTTTTACCGCCGTGGACTATAATCGGCTGGGTAAGCCCGTGTTCCTTTATGGATTTGGCAAGTTCTTCCAGAGAATGATCTTTGAAAATTTTTCTAGGCTGGTGCCTATTGGGTTTTATTTTATTTATCGGTATTTTTGTAACCGTTTTAAGTTCGGTGTCTTTTACTTTTGTTTGCTTTATCAAAGCGCCTAAACCCCTGCCTAATGCCTGTTTCATTTTAAATCTCCCGCAGAAACCGTGTTACAGATTTCCGAAAATGTATACTTATCTCTAAATTTTTTAAAATTCTCTTCTTTCGCTCCGCGACGCACTAAAAATTCTATAGCTAAATCCATATAGCTTAAAGCTCCCTTACAGGTGGGATCATAATCAAAAATTGACTGACCAAAACTAGGTGCTTCTGCAAGACGGATGTTTCGCGGGATTACTGTTTTATAAAGTTTATCGCCGTAAAATTTTGAAACTTCCTGCTTAACTTCGTTTGAAAGTTTTATGCGCGAATCGTACATTGTCATAATTCCGCCGTCAAGTTTTAAATCGGGATTTATTATATTTTGGACAAGACTTACGGTTGCATTAAATCTGGCGAGCCCTTCCATTGCGTAGTATTCGCATTGCACGGGCAAAAGTACGCTATCGGAAGCGGCAAGAGCGTTTAATGTAAGTAAACTTAAAGAGGGGGGGCAGTCAATTATTATAAACCTGTAGCTGTTTTTTAGCGGGGCTATTGCATTTTTTAAAACTTCTTCCCGTCCCTTCATATTTACAAGCTCAATTTCAGCCCCGGCAAGTTCGTTATTGGAAGGAAGGATGTCTAAATTGTCGTTTTTTGTGGGTTTTATAACTTGCGACGTATTTGTGTTGCCTGATATCAGTTCATATACAGTTTTGCTGTTTTCCGAAAGTTCTATGCCCGTACCGGAGGTGGCATTACCCTGCGGATCAAGGTCTATTAGAAGCGTTTTTTGTCCTAGACACGCCAACGCATAGGATAAATTGACGGCAGTTGTGGTTTTGCCCACTCCGCCCTTTTGATTTGCGACAGAAATGACCTCGTTTTGAGCTGTTTTTTCCATATATACAAGTGTACCAAATTTCTGCGCCGTTTAGGGTAGTGCAGGGAGCAATAATTTAAAAGCGTTCTTGCGTTGATGGATTGCTTCGTCACCTACGGCTCCTCGCAACGACATGGTTTAGTCGGTTTTCACGTGAAAACTTTCCCCCTGTTGATTTAATCAAATCAACAGGGGGAAATAAAAACACAATGTACGTTTTTGTGAGAGATTTAAAACTTGCTCAATTTAAAACCTAACAAGTCCGCCAAAATTTTAGAAACATCGGTATTGTCCATAAACCCGACGAAACGTTTTGCTCCAACGCCTTCGGCGGTAAGAACTACGGGTTCGGCGGTGTGGAGTTGGATTGTCCATCCGATACCTGCCCGCATTAGCACAATGCCTAAAACTGTAGCTGAAATAGGTCTTTGGGCAACGTATTCGTATTTTTTATCAGGGTCTAGTTTTTCTGCTTCTACGGCGTGGATTAATTTTTTCTCTTCCTCTTCGGTTAAATTATCCAGTCCGAAATTTTCTTTTATGAATTCTTTCACTTCTTTCAAATCCCTAGACCAAAATCCCGTAAAAGCCGCTTCAAACGAGGTTTTTGCTTTTGTGATGGGCTCAAGACTCATATAGTATTTGTCGGGGTGCCCAAGTCCCAATCCGCCGGTTTCGTGGTCTGCAGTAACTATTATCAGGGTTTCCTTGGGATGTTTTTGATAGAACTTGTATGCTGTCTTTACTGCGTTTTCAAATTCCATTATTTCCGGCAGCAGAGCGCAGATATCGTTTACGTGCGACAAGTCATCTATTTTTGCGCCCTCAATCATCAAAAAGAACGGCTTTTTTTGCTTTGCAAGAGTTTCTATTGCCTTTTCGGTCATTTCCGTGAGAGTGGGGGTTTTGGTATTTGATACAGCTCTGTCTATTTCATACGGAGGATACTTGAAAGAAAAAGCCGCAAACACCTTTTCTTTTTTATTCGGAACGAAATTTCTAAAATTATCGGAGGAGTCTTCACCTATAAAAGTTTTGTATCCGATATTTTTTAATTCCGAAACTAAATTTTTATCATCTTCACGCAGGGATTTATAACCGCTATTTTTGGCGGTAAAAATTCCGTAACCGTTTCCTGCAATAAAGTCAACACCCGAATATACTACGTCCTGCGCAATTTCGTTATAATTATAACGATTTCCGTTGTGCGCAAGAAACGCCGCGGGCGTTGCGCCGACTATAGCGTCTGTAGTTACTACGCCGGTAGTCCAGCCCTTTTCTTTAGCGGCATCAAGTATTGTTTTCAACTTTGTTTTATCGGGGAGCATTCCTATCATATGTTTATTGGTTTTGTAACCTGTTGCCAAAGCCGTGCCTGCGGCACAGGACTTTGTAACGTAACTGTCTGCGGAACCCGTAGTGTTTATGCCCGTAACGGTGAGACTGTTTATAAGCAATTTTGCATTTTTATTTCCCGTTTTTTCCTGATGATACAACTCGGCGATATGTCTATGGGATATTCCCATACCGTCGCCTATAAAAAGGAAGACGTATTTAGGGGCTTTTGCAAAAATGGAACAAGGCAGGGAAAGTAAAAATGCAAACACTAATAAAATCTTTAAAGCACTTCTCTTTGTTGTCATTATCTTTTCTCCTTGATTTAGGGGCTTAATGAGATTATAGGATTTTTACAGTGTGGATTCATAGGATTTTTGAAGCGTAGATATACGGGAGGAAATCATAAACCTTCGTGCCGTTGCGAAAAAAGCGGGGGCATTTATCGTCAAAAGTTTTCACGTGAAAACTTTTGATATGGGGCTACTGCTTCCCATGTCGTTGCGAAGGAGCGAAGCGACTGAAGCAATCCATCAGG
>DATKZD010000077.1:0-3144 GCA_035528195.1 Elusimicrobiales bacterium | reverse complement strand
TGCTAAAATCCTGCCCCGTGTTTTCAAAAAAAGAAACGGACGAAATAATTAATCTGGGTTGTTTGAATGCGCTTTTTGTTTTGGGTAGAGCAATAGGTTTATTCGGACATATTTTTGACCAAAAACGCCTTAAACAGCCTTTGTTTAGACAGCCCTATGATGACGTTAGCTATATGACAGACGTCTAATACCTTATAACTCCCCCTTGTCAAATTCACCGTTGCACTCCCCCTTGTCAAAGGGGGGGAGGGGGGATTAAAAATTTCGGGAATAGAATATATTGATTTCTGCTGTAGGGACAAGTCGCGACTTGTCCCTACGGAAGTAACGGGAAATTAATGCGCGACTTATCCCTGCGATGTCGTTGCGAGCGACCAAAGTGAGCGCGGCAATCTATCAAGGTAAGTTAGCGGTGACATACATATTAAAAGTATAAGAGTACTCTTACTCTGAAAGATTGCTTCATAAGCACAGCAAGAAGCAAATTCGCAACGACACTATTGAGGGGGGATTAAAAAAAAGAAGACATTGTAAAACTTAAATAATCCAAAGATAGAAAAAGCTCCTGTAACAAGGAGCTTTTTCCTTATGTAGGGGAAATTAGCATTTGACTTGTGGCGTGTAAAGTTTGCTAAAATTACAAAGTCAGATTATAGAGTAGTAAAATTGGCAGGTAGAAAATAACAAACAGGAGTTGAAATGGAAGAAAGGATACAGTTAACAAAAGAGCAAGCGAAACATCCCGGAGGTTTATACGTATTGTTTTGCGTAGAAATGTGGGAACGTTTCAGTTTTTATGGTATGCGTGCATTGCTTATGCTTTACATGCTTGGAGTTTTGAAATTTAGTATGGAAAAGTCGGGTCATGTTTACGGTGCTTATACAGGACTTGTTTATTTAACGCCTCTAATCGGCGGATATGTAGCAGACAGGTACTGGGGTGCGCGCAAATGCATATACATTGGTGGTATTTTTATGGCATTGGGACACTTTTGTATGGCATTTAAGGAATTACCGTTTTTCTTTACGGCATTGGGACTATTGATTGTGGGTAATGGATTTTTTAAACCTAATATATCTACCACCGTCGGCGGACTTTACAAAGAAAATGACCCGCGCAGAGACGGTGGTTTTACCATATTTTATATGGGTATAAACGTCGGTGCTCTTACAGGTGGTTTACTTTGCGGTTGGTTAGGCGAAAGTGTAGGCTGGCATTACGGTTTTGGAGCTGCAGGTGTTGGTATGCTACTTGGGCTTATAATGCTTAAATTGCTGGAAAAAAAGTATCTTGGCGATATATGCACAAAGCCCGCAAAATGTTCCACTCATCCGGGGGAAACTAAACCCGACGAACCTCTTACAAAAATAGAAAAACATAGAATTGCTGTTGTGTTCATCTTGGTGTTTTTCACTATATTTTTCTGGTCGGCATTTGAGCAGGCAGGAAGTTCTTTGACTGTGTTTGCCAGGGATTCGCTTAACAGAAACCTTTTTGGCTGGACAGTTCCTGCAAGCTGGTTTCAAAACTTAAATCCTTTCTTCATCATAGTCTTTGCTTCTATTTTTTCCAAGTTTTGGATTAAACTGGCAGGACTTGGCAAAGAACCAACTACGCCATGGAAATTTGTTTGGGGACTTGGACTACTTGGTTTTGGATTTGTGTTGATGGTTTTTGCAGCCAAATCTTTTGAAAGTTCGGGAAAGGTAATGATGATGTGGTTGGTTTTTGTTTACCTGTTCCACACATTGGGAGAACTTTGTCTTTCTCCTGTGGGACTTTCGGTTGTTACAAAACTTGCACCTGCTAAATTTGCATCGTTGCTTATGGGCGCATGGTTTTTAGGTAACTTTGCCGCCAACTGGGTTGGAGGTATTTTTGCAGGCAGCTACGACAAAATGTCAACATCTAGTTTCTTCATGATTCCGACAGCGACGGCTTTGGGCTCGGCTGTATTGCTGATGTTCTTATCTAAATTCATCAAGAAATGGATGCACGGCGTACATTAGTGTATTAGTAGTCAAAAACGTATTTATGTCAAAAAGAGCGGTTTTAATAAAACCGCTCTTTTTTTTAGTAACTAATGTCGTTACGAGAAGCCCCAAACTACGTAGTTTAGGGCTCGCAGCAACATGGAAAGGTATAGAAATGGAAATGGTATTTGATTTCAATTAAATAAATTTCATATATTGAAGGCGTCTGAATTATTTGAATAGACAAAAAACTTAAAAACTAAAGAAATTGCGCACAGTAAAGGCAGTATTGTGCAATTTCAAAAGGAGTTGTGATGAATAAACGTACGCCCTTTGTCCCCGTATTTTGGGTTGCTAACGGAATAGAAGTGTTGGAACGTTTTGCTTACTACGGCATCTATATGGGTTTTGGAATATATATGATGCACTTGGGTTATACAAAAGCCCAACTCGGTGTCGTACAGTCAATATTTTTGGCATTTTCTTATTTAATACCGGTTATATCAGGCACGTTAGCCGACCGTTATGGATTTAAAAAGATATTGATAGTATCATACCTTGCTTATCTGCCGGCAATTTTACTACTGCTTCTTACAAAATCATTTTCGGGTATTGCATTGACTATGCTTACCATTGGTTTAGCTGCAGGTATTTTTAAACCGTTGATATCGGGTACCATTCGCGCCGTTACAGATAAAACAAATAAGACATTGGGCTTTGGTATCTTTTACATGATGGTTAATGTCGGGGCATCTTTCGGTCCTTTGGTTATGGGAAAACTGCGCGCTATTTCGTGGAATGCCGCATTTATTGCTGCAGCAATAGGCATTGTTGCGATGTTAATTATCACTGTGCTTTTTTACAAAGAACCCGAACGAGAAATAAAACAAGTTCCTCTAAGTGAAAAAGTAAAGGAAATTTTTCAAGTATTGGGAGATTATAAATTCTCGGTATTTCTTATATTTTTGGGAGTATTTTTTTGGCTTCCGTTTTGGGCATTCTTCAATCTCATTGCAGTATACATAGAAGGAAGTTTAGATACTGCGCAATTATATCTTAGCATTAAAAGTGTATTTGGAACGGGTTTTGCCAACTTCTTATCTAGCCCGGATGAAAACGGTACCCGCCGTCTTTTGGCCGAGACCATTTCTCACACGGGATATATCATTA
>DATKZD010000076.1:0-5678 GCA_035528195.1 Elusimicrobiales bacterium | reverse complement strand
TGTATATTTGACTGTCGTATTTAAAAGCTTTTGCTATGGCGGATTTTAAATGTTGTTGCTTTATTACTTTGGTTATCCCCACCGAAGAACCCATTGAATTTGGTTTTACGAAAACAGGTAGTCCCAGTTTTTTTACTTTTCCCAAAACATTTTTGTAGTTTATATTTTTTTCGTTTTCAATTACGACGTGTTTTAAAACGGGGATTTTAAGATTCTTGACAAGTTGTTTGCATATTATTTTATCCATTCCTATTGATGAGGACAAAACATCGCATCCGACATATGCCGTATTTAGCATTTCAAACATTCCCTGCACAGTGCCGTCTTCGCCATAAGGACCGTGAAGCATGGGTATAAAAACATCTATTTTTTGGCGGAATTTTTTGCCGTCCTGCGAAATTAAGTTGTACTTTCCGCCCATAGAAACGGCGGCAGGTAAATGCGTTTCTTTAGTAACGCCCAATTTTTGAATAAACCACAAACCCTGCCTAGTTATATATATGGTAAACACGCTATATTTCTTTTTATCAATAAGAGAATAAATTGTTTTTGCAGAGTTTACGGAAACATCGTGCTCTGCAGATTTACCGCCGTAGAGTATTGCTACTTTTATTTTGGGCATATTATTTGGGAAGTTTGGCTGTAAGCGCCCACTTTATTCTTGTGGAAAGTCCCTTTGACACTTTTTGGAATTTATCAAGCTTGGTTTTTAACTCTGCTTTGTGAAATTCTTCTTTTTTGAAAATATTTTGCAGTTTAGTATTTATTTCGTGTTCATTTTTTAGATTTTTTTCAAGAATTTCTTTCTTTTTTATTTCCATTTTTAAAAGTGTTTTATATAGGTTGGAAAGGTGATACTGTTTTACGGTTTTTTCCTGATGCAGTTTTAAAACCGCTTTTTGTTTTGCGATTTCAGCTTCAAAAGTCAGCATTCGTTTCATTTCGGCATCGGGATCCCTGAAAAACGAATTTTTTGGTTTTTCCAATGGATGCTTAAGCGCATTCGGATTAATGCTTGCAGTTGTCAACATAACGTCAAAACGTTCTTTTTGTTTTAGCAAAAGCTCGCTCTGTTTGGTTAGAATTAAAACACTGTCTTCAATGCGTTTTTTTTCGTCCTTTAATCTTCTTATCTCATTGTAAAGTATTTTTTTATCGGCAAGCAAAATGTTTTTTTGTGTTATCAGTTCCTGCTTTTGAGATATTTCTCGGTTTAACTTGTCGGATAAAAACTCGGATTGCGCCGATGCGGCGCAGTTATGCCTCTGTAAATGCATAAGTTTTTGTTCGGTATCGTATTTATCCTGCATCAGCTGGTTTAGTTTATCTATGTATGCCCTTGATTGTTTTCTAATAAGATTTTCCAACTCAAGTTTTTTAACTTGGTAATTTTGCGATGCTTCTGCAAGTTGTTTTTTTAAAGTGTTTACGGTAATGTTTTTTTCGTTGCAAAGTTTGTTTAAAGCCGATATTTCGTTGGTATAATCCTGCCTTAATGAAGAAAGGGATGTTTTTAGCGCTTTAATATGAGCGCTTTGTCTCTCTAACTCACCTGCCATTTTTTTATTTTTATCGTTTACCGCCTCATATTCTCTTTCAAGTGCAACGTTGACCGCTCTGAGCGTGTTTAAATCTTTTTTGGTTGCCAAAAGTTCAGATATTGCCCGCATTTTACTGTGTAGAATTTTTTGAACGGTGATGGAGGATTGGCAGTCCTGATGGCTTACTTTGTTTTCAATATGGGAAATCTTTTGTTTCATCAAATCAATGCCATGAGTTTGTGTTTGCAGTTTATCGGCATCAATGGAATTTATGGTTTGTTTTAGGTTAGCTATTACGCTAGAAAGTTTCCCTAAATATATATCGCGGTTTTCCAAAGAGGACAACGTATTTTTAATACTGAGCAATTCGGCCGATAATTCATCTTTTTCGGAATACTCTTTTTTTTGCTGGGGTATTTCGTATTTTCCATTACCAACGGCTGTATCGGGGTTAGCGTGGAGTGCTGCATTTTGAGGTGTAGTTTGTTTAGGGGTGTTTTTAATGTGGGTCTGCATTATCTGCATCCAAATTTGTCTTTCTTGTGCAAGTTTATCCTCAAGCTTGCCAAGTCTTTGTTTTAACTTTTTGCGTTCTTCGTCAATCTCTCTGTTTCTTACCTCTCTATTGAGTCTTTCCCGGGCTTGCTTTATGGAGTTTTCCACTTCCATTGAGATAGCTTCTTTCTGTTTTAGCTCAAGGTTGGTAGTTAGATTTTTTTCCCTTTCCTGCGAGAGAAGATTTTGTAGATTATTGAGTTGGAATTGAAGGTTGGATTTTTCCTGTTCATTCCCTGATGTTTTGTCTATCGGTTTAAAAATAGTTTCGGTTGACATTTAACGACCCCAATATCGTACTTGTATCTGTTGGGGAAATTGTACAAAATTTCCTAGAGGGTATACAGGATTTATTCCCTCAGTTTTTTAAGTATTTTTCCTGCCTGATAAAACGATCCCGCAATTGCTACGCTGTCGTATTTGGTAGCGTGTGAAAAAGCTGTGTTAAATTTATAAATTGCCTCGGCATTTATTGATGGGTTAAATTTTTTGAACCATTTCAGAGCAGTTTTTACCTCCAGTCCCCGCCGTCCCGACGAATTGCAAATTATCACATTTTCAAAACATTCTGCCAGGAGTTTTATGATTTTCCTATAGTCCTTGTCTTTTGATATGCTAAACATTAGACACGATTTAGTTTTTGCAAAAGGTGCGGAAAGATAATTGTCCACAAACGCCTCCATTGCGTTTAAATTGTGGCATCCGTCAATTATAAAGTGCGTTATTTTACCGTTTTGATGCTTATGTTTTATCACTTCAAAGCGTCCGCATATTTTGACTTTCGCAAACGCCGTTTTTATATCCTGCAATTTAATTTTAAACCCCGATTTTTTTAGTTCCTGTATGGCTTTAAACGCAATGGAGGCGTTTAATACCTGATGTTTACCTATTAAGCCAAGTTCCCAGATTTTGCCGTTTTTATCTTTCATTATGGTTTTAAACGTTTTCCAGTTTGTTTTTACGTAATCAAAAACAGAGTTATTTTTGACTATGGTAATTGGCGATAATTTCCGTTTGGATATGTTTTTTATCAGCCCGATTGCCTTGTTGCCTGAATACCCTATAATAGAGGGTATTTTCGGCTTTATTATACCTGCTTTTTCTTTGGTTATTTGAGCCAGTGTTTTACCTAATATATCCTTATGGTCAAAATCAACGGATGTTATAATACTCAAAATCGGTTTTATTATGTTTGTAACGTCTTTGGTGCCGCCGATGCCCGTTTCAATTATTGCAATGTCCACGTTCTTTTCAGCAAAGGCAAGAAATGACATTACCGTCAAATTTTCAAAAAAAGTCAATTTATTTTTTTGAGCCTTTTGCACTTTGTTAAAAATTTCGGAAAAGTATTTTTTGCCGAGTTTTTTTTCATTGATTATTATTCTTTCGCGGACGTCGGTTATGTGGGGGGAAGTAAAAAGTCCGGTTTTAAATTCGGCGCAGACGCATATTTTTGAAATTAAATGGGCAACAGTTCCCTTACCGTTTGTACCTGCAATATGGACGGTTTTGATTTTTTTTTGAGGATTACCGAGATTTGCAAGGCATGCGGCGATGTCTTTAAAATTGCCTTTTTTGCGTATTTTGGCTGTTTTCAGTAGGGGAATGTACATTTTTTCCATTTTTGGTTTTTTTACTAACTATTAAAATTCTACTTTTTTAGTGCTAGAAAATGCTATAATTTACTTGTAGCTTTGAAGTGGATAACATTTTTTTGTGTAATGCAAATTTTGTTTAATCTTCAAAATACGAAACTAAAATAAGTAAAGGTAGGTATATGAAAGGTACAGTAAAGTGGTTTAACAACCAAAAAGGTTACGGGTTTATAACTCCCGAAGACGGTTCAAAAGATTTATTTGTCCATCACACTGCAATAGTAGGAATGGAAGGATATAAATCGTTGGCAGAAGGTCAGGCAGTTACGTTTGAAGTTGACCAGGAAGGCGGCGGTAAAGGACCAAAAGCAGTAGACGTTAAAATTGCTTAATAAATTTCCTTGCAGTTTTTAGGATATTAAAAGTTAAAAGAAACGAGGATTGTAGGAATACAGTCCTCGTTTTTGTTTTGTATAACAGTTTCTGACACTATTTAGTTATTTAATTCTTTTTATGCTGGCGCCAAGGTTTGAGAGTTTTTCTTCCATTTTTTCATACCCACGGTCAATATGATAAATGCGGTCAACAGTCGTAGTGCCTTTTGCTATAAGTCCTGCGAGAACTAAAGCCGCACCCCCACGAAGATCAGACGCCATTACATTTGCCCCTAAAAGCTGACGAGTATAATCTATTAATGCGGTGTGAGAATCTACCGCGATTAAAGTATCCATCCTGCCAAGTTCTGCAATATGCATAAAACGGTTTTCAAATATTGATTCCGATATTTTTGCCTGCCCTTTTGCCCTACACATAAGCACTGTCCATTGTGAAAGTAAATCTGTGGGAAAGCCAGGGTAAGGTTCGGTTTTTACGTTTATTGACTTAATCGTAGAAGGAGCAACGCTTATTTTATTTTTGTTTACCGTAATTTTAGTTCCCGCTTTTCTTAAAGCGGTTATGAGCGATTTTAAATGGCTGGGGTTACAGTTGGAAACTGTAACATTACCTTTTGTAAGTGCAGATGCTATCAGGTACGTTCCGGCTTCTATTCTATCGGGTATTATTGCGTGTTGCGTGCCGTGGAGCTGTTTGACACCGTTTATCGTGATTGTGGTTTTGTTGATTTTTATATCTGCGCCCATAGAGTTTAAAAAATTTACAAGATCTGTTATTTCCGGCTCCTTTGCGAAGTTTTTTATTATCGTTTTACCCGATACCATTACTGCGCAAAGAATTAAGTTTTCCGTTGCCCCCACACTTTGATAAGGAAGCTTTATTACGGCGCTATGGAGTTTTTTTGCTTTTATTACGATATCGCCTTTTTTGGTTTCCGATTTTGCGCCCATTTTTGCAAATCCGCCAAGATGTATGTCTATAGGTCTAAGCCCTATGGCGCATCCTCCCGGCAAAGGGACTTGAGTATGCTTAAATCTCGTAAGCAATGGTCCTGCAACAAGAAAAGAAGCTCTCATTTGCTTAACCAAATTATAGGGAGCCTTTGTTTTAAGAGGTTTGTTCTTCCTTACTGTTACCGTATTGTTTTTAAAATGCACTTTTTTACCTAAGTACTCTAAAAGTTTGATAGTAGTTTTAATATCGCGAAGGCAGGGGACGTGTTTTACTACGCATTCTTTATCGGTTAAAAGAGTAGCGATTAAGATAGGAAGAGCCGAATTTTTTGCTCCGCTTACTTTGACTTCACCTTTAAGTTTATTAGGCCCTTCTATTACAAATTTATCCATTTTTTAGTTTACAAACCAGATACCTGTCTAATCCGTTAAAATCTTTTAGTATTTTAACATTTTGCCATATTTTACTGCTTGCAAGCGACATAATCATTTTACGATGATATATTCCTATTTCCATAAAAAGATATCCGTTCTTTTTAAGGTAGAGAGGAGCTAAAGAAATTATTTTTCTAATAATATCCAACCCGTCTTCGCCTGCATGTAGAGCTATTTTGGGTTCAAAAGTAATTTCTTTCTTG
>DATKZD010000075.1:0-6675 GCA_035528195.1 Elusimicrobiales bacterium | reverse complement strand
ATATTGTCAGATGTCCTATGGATGATTTTTTTAAATTAAAATTTTCCGAGTTCAGAATATTAGTTTTGTTTACAATACTATTAATTTTGTGCAGTTCGTTTATCGTTTTGCTATTTTTTTGTTTCTATCCATTCAAAGTATATAATGACTGGGTACAAATTAATTGGGTTCACTTTATCGTTGTTCACTGGATTTACCTTGCTATTACTAGTTTAATACTCCTGTTCTTTACTTTCATTGGATATGTTCTTTTAAGCAAATCCAATTTTCCAAAATGGAAAGAAAATAAAAAAGAATGGGAAGGTATCCGAGCCACAATAGAAAATTCTTTTTCATGAGATTTTTTGATAATTATTACACCCCACTTTCTTTTTTGCTGATTATTATTTGTATTTGTCCGTTTTCACCTGCAAGCTGTAATCTTTGATTTGGTTTTCCGTAGCCATAAGCAAGCCGTTGACGGATTACATAAGACATTTAGAAATACTCTTTAGCGTAATTATTAAATCCCCCCTCCCCCCCTTTCTCAAGGGGGATAACACAGGGAAGTTTAAAAGGGATTTAAAAAGGGGGAGATAAGAAACTAAAAGCAAAAGAATAAAGTAAATTTTTTTTTACTAAAATAAAATTTTGACAATTTGACTTGCATAACTAATACATCATGAAAATTTACTTCAAGTCTTTGTAGCTTATTTGGAAATGTTTCAGACGGTGGGAAGGGATTTGAAACGTTACTTTCCCGTTGCCCACAACTTTAAGATTATGATTTTTGTTTGCGTCCTGCGAGCTTATCGTAAGTATTGCGGGAATTTGTTTTGCCGATGTTTTAATTTCTATCTTTTGGTGTGTTTTAAAAACTATGGTTTGTCCGTATTTCCCTGATACAGGAATTACTTTAGATGCCTGCAAATAACCCAGTGCCGTCAACATAGGACGTACAAATTTAGTAACTTTTTCGGGTGAAATTTTATATTCTTTTTTTGAAGTTTTACTTTTTTTAAAAAACCACTTTTCTTTTTTTTTAAAGATTTCAAGATATTTCCTGCCTGTTTCAACTATAATGCCTTTTACTTCATCGGGTTTTGATTTGAAAATAGTTTTATTTAACCACGTATCAAATGGATTTCGCAAAGGATTTATGTTAAAACCTTCCCCTTGCCTTATTCCCTTTTTATTTTCATCATAGAGATAAAAAACCGCATAACTTACCTGATTGCCGACGGTAAACTTTAAGAGTATTTTTTTTGATCTATCTAATATGTTTACCGTAACTTTATTTTCATCGGTAATTCCGTACTTTGCAAAAGTTTTTTTATCTTTTGTCAAAATATCCGATAAAGTGATGTTTGCAAGATTATAGACGAGCTGGTTTAAATAGTCAGATTCGGCTTCATATTCGTAAGGACTTGTCATCTGCCAGCCGTTGGGTGTTATTAAAAAACTATATTTATTATCTTTTTGCTCAATTTCTACGTATTGCGCAAGCGAGGCAACTACATTTGATGCAAGTGTTTTGGGGGCTTTTTGTTTTTTTAACAATCCCACCGCAATGGCTAAAACCGCCATTGAAATAAATGTTATTAACAGTATCTTAATAGTTTTACTTTTCATTTTTACCCGATAAAATTTTTCCGTATTTTTTGCGGCGTCTTATCCTAAACTGCCACATTAAAAGTCCTATGACTATTGCAAGAGCGGGGGGCAGAAGTATGTTTAGATACTTAATGAGTTTCCTTTTAAAAAGCGAAACTTCCATAAGGGGCGCAAAACGCGCAGATTTACTTCTAATAGATATCAAAGAGTCGTCTTGGCTCAAACTATCTATTATGTTTGCAAACAATAGATAATTACTTCCGGGCATACGATACTGCGGCGAAATAAATTTTGAAGTTCCTATAACCGTAAGCCCCGCTTTTTCAACACTCTGTTTTAGAAAATCCTTGATATCTTTACTTGGGGGAGCGGTAAAAAACGGTTTAAAATTATCTTCCAAATGCATCGCCAAATTAAATGGTCCCTTTACGGAATTTGGGGAAGAGGTAATTGTTTCAAATGGATTTAAGGTAATGGTTTTTTTATCTTTTTGATTTGTCAGCCAGCTTTGTTTAGATGATTTTGCAAGTACGACTGATGATGCCTCAGTTTTTTTAGTAAGTTTTAACGGTGAAGCAAAAGGAAATACCAGCGAGGGGATATCTTTGGTAATTTGATTACTTTTGTTTAAATCCGTTACCGTTATAAAGGGAGGATATTTGACTACGTTTGTGAATATATACGTTCCCTTTCTTTGGCTTATCTGTATTTGCTGGCTTTGAACGTCTAAAATAATTTCAGGCGTTATTTCTATACCGTGATGGGATAAAAACTTCTTTAGTCCCGTTTCGTTGTTCGTTACCGAAAAAACATTGGGGTTTACCTGTTTAGCGTCATATGCTATCAATAAATTTCCACCGCTTAACAAGTATTGATCTAAAGTAAAGAGACTATCGGTGGAAATTTTACTTTGAGGACCCAAAAGCATCAAAGTTTCTATATCTCCCGCAATCTTTTTTGTTGTGGTTAGGTCTACGGGAGTAATTTCAAACTTTTCCTGCATTTCTTGTTGTATTTTCGGCGGCAGATGATTGAAATTGATGCAGTTAAAGTTACTAATAAAACCTACTTTTGGCTTAACCGTTGCAGTAATAGAGCGTATTTTAGAAGTTAGGGTATATTCTAAATTATCTACGCCGTTTATATACGGAATAATCTTTACTTTGTCTTGATATTTGAAAACGGCTCCGAAAAAACCTTCTATTGCTTCAAATTTTTCTTTGGAGTAAACATCAAACCTAACCGGCATTATGCCTTTTGCGACAGTTTTTTGTTTATCGTTTTTTGTCGGGTTTACCTCTATAAGACTTACCTTTACCATACCCTTTGAAGTTTGTTGATACTCTTTCAAAACGTCGGTAAAGTAATTTTTCATTACCATTATTTGAGGGGGGAGTTTTTTAGAATGGTATACTTCAATTAATACCGGATCTTTTAACGAACGGACTATTTTTTTAGTTGCAGGGCTTATTGAATAAATTTTACCACCGGATAAATCCAATCGCAGATAGAAAAAATTTGAAATTACATTAAATGATACAAGTATTCCGATAACCAAAAGAGAAGCCGTACCGAACGAAAGTAAAAGTTTTCTTTTTGAATTTAAACCCGCCATCTAATCTGTCCTTGATGTTATAAGTTTTACGTATGTCAGAAACATAAAAAATCCTGATACAGTGAGATAATATATAATGTCGCGGCTATCTATTATACCGCGCGAAAGATTATCCAAATGAGAATCGGTACCTAAAAAATTTGTGATATTAACAAGCCACCCCGGTACAAAAGAAGTTATCTTACCTGTAACAAAAAGTATAAAGCACAACATAAATCCTATTATGAAAGCGGTTATCTGGTTTTTTGTAATACTGGAAGCAAACATTCCAATGGAGCCATATAGCAGGCACGTTAGCGCAAGTCCCAAATACCCGCACCAAACGGCGCCCATATCCAGATTGCCCAAAAGAGATATGCTTAAAGGGTATATGAGAGTTAATGCCAGCGTTACCGCTATAAGCGTCATAGCGGAAGCGAGTTTAGCTGTTATTACCTGGGGTACCGTTACGGGGTTTGTGAGCAATATCTCAATAGTTTTTGATTTATATTCTTCTGCTATAAGACGCATCGTTATAGCGGGAATGAAGAAAATAAACAAAAGCGGAGCGATGCTTAAAAAAGTAGATATGTTTGCCTGATTTTGCAAAAATATCGGCGTAGCGAAGAAATATCCTGAAATAAGTAAAAATACAACCGTTACAACGTATGCCGAAGGCGTATAAAAATAGTGGGCGGTTTCTTTGGCGTAAAGAATTACAAACTTATCCAGCCAAAGTTTTAAGCTTTCCATTTTAGGTGCGATATTTTTTATTTCTTCTTTGTTCATAGCGTAAGTTTTCTAAAAAGTTCTTCTAGTGAAATAGTTTCTTTTTTAAATTCCAATACGGGGATTTTATGCTCTATTATAAAATTAAAAATATTTTTTCTTACGTCTTCTTTTTTCTGAGTTTCTATGGTAAATTTATATTCGTTTTCTGTTTTGCTAAAAGCGCACTTTCCAAAATCGGATAATTTTTGTTTTACTTCTTCGGGATTTAAGTTTTTTTCGGTAATTAAAATTATTTTCTGCTCTTTTTCTCCGCCCGAAAGCAACATTTCGGTGTCGCCTTTTGCAACTATTTTACCCTTATTAATTATGATTATTTCGTCGCAAACTTCTTTGGCTTCCGTTAAAATATGAGTTGAAAGCATTATGGTTTTTTCTTTACCTAAACTTTTGATAAGTTTTCGCATTTGATGGGCTTGGTTGGGGTCTAATCCGCTTGTGGGTTCGTCTAAAAATAAAATAACGGGATTATGCAGTATGGCGTTTGCTATTGCCGTTCTCTGCCTGTATCCTTTAGAAAGATGTCCGATTAATTTTGTTATGACTTCACTAAGTCCGCAAACTTCTGCGGAATTTTTTACTGCATCAATTAACTTTTGTCCTTTTAACCCTTTTAATTTCCCCGACCATAACAGATAATCAAAAACCGTCATATCTTCGTAAAGGGGATTGTCTTCGGGCAGGTAACCTATCATATTTTTTATAGTGGATAGATTATTTTCCATATCCAAACCCGATATGACGATGTTTCCCTCGGTCGGTGCCAAAAAACCTGTGAGCATTTTTAGTGTTGTGGTTTTTCCCGCACCGTTTGGACCCAAAAAACCCACGATTTTACCCGAAGGTATCTCAAAGGAAACATTTTCCACTGCGGTTAAATTTCCGTATTTACGGGTTAGTTTTTCTATTCTTATCATAATAAGTTACTGGGACACATAACATTTTACAAAATAAAAATATATAAAAAATTTCTAAACAGGTCAAATTTTAGAGGGTAAAAATACTACTCTTGCAATATCTGATATTCTATTTCATCTATTTCATAAGGTCTTTTTAACCCTATTCGTGCATATTTTTGACTTTTCCACATATCAGGACGTTCATATGCTATCTGATATTGCAAAAGAGCTTTTTCTCTATTACCAAAAATATCATATATTTGTCCCGTTCGCAGGTGGCATAAGGTAACCCATGCTTTATTTGGGAAAACCATTTTTTCGTTACATCGTTTAAATGTATCAAGGGCAAGACTGTATCTTTTCTCCATTACGTAAGCATCGCCCGTAGCCAAATATACCAAAGCCATTTGCTGTTGTACACTTGCTTTGTCTGAAGTTGCATACATTTTTAGAAATTGTTTCGTTTCTTCTATTACTTCCTGCCAACGGTCTGATTTTAAGAGCGTTAAAATTTTTATTATGCAAAAGAAGGGATTTTCGGGTTCTTTGCTTTTTATTTCACGAGCTATAGCAATTGCTCTGTCATTATCTTTTTCGTAGCGGGTTAGGATTTCTATTAAAAAAATCTTTGTTTCGGTTGAGAAAAATTTTCCTTTTTTTATAGCAATGTCTAACTGTTCCAATCCCTTTTTTTTGCTTCCCCTTACAAGAAATAGCGCTGGAAATTTTAATATGCCGGGTAATGTGTCTGCATAATAGTTAAACATTCCGATTCCCGCATAAGCATCGTAAATTTGCGGATTTAGTTTAACGGCTTTTTTAAGATATTTTCTTCCTTTAGTTCCGTATTTATATGCGCTCCACCAGTTGCGTTCCAATCCGTGCCAACGCCCTATCAGCCCATATGCGGTACCCATTATAAAATAATAGGTTGCATTTTCGGGGTTGTCATCGCCTGTGTTTTCGGTAAATTTTTCGCATTTTTCTATGGTTTTTTGCGCTTGCGCTGTAAATTCTTTTTCAAAAGTTTCTTTATCTGCTGTGGGGTCATCAAAGTTTTGGGAAAATTTCCACCATTTAAGTCCTGCTATTGCTAAATCGCCTGCGGGATGTTCGGGGTTAAAGCTATGGATTTTTTTAAATTCGTTTTCTGCCTTGTCAAAATCAAGGCGATACATATGTTCCATTCCCGCAATCCATGCCGAGTCTATTTCGCTACCAAGCGTAAACTCCTTTTCGGGTGCTAAATCTTGCTCTCCAGCTAAAGCGTGAGCGCAAATCATGCCTGATATTATAACGATTATTGAAAATTTCAAATACGGTCTCATAATTTACGATTATATTTAATTATCTCGCCAATGTTAATAGCTTAAAAAGCAGGTTGATTGTGATTTTTGTTTTTCTGCCTGAGTATATGTAGATAAATGTGGAATATCTTCTAAAGCGACAAGGATGTTTTTTGTTTCAAGGAATGTTCTTTTAGGGCTGTGTTAATTAATTCTTCTACGAGTTTGCGGGGAGCAGTACCTGTTTTTTTCCATAAATTAGGATATAAACTATGCTCGGTAAAACCAGGGATAGTGTTTATTTCGCAAAAATAAAATCTGTCTGTTCCTTTTTTAATAAAGAAATCTATCCTTGCAAGTCCGCTGCATTTTAGGGTTTTAAAAATCTCTACCGATGTTTTTCTTATCTGGTCGGATAATTTTTTACTTATTTTAGCAGGCATTACCAGTTTATGCGATGCGGCGTCTATATATTTACTTTCATAATCGTATAATTGTCTTGTCAACACAACTA
>DATKZD010000074.1:0-2667 GCA_035528195.1 Elusimicrobiales bacterium | reverse complement strand
AAACACTTACCGAACACGGAGCGATGAAGTATTCCATAGTAGTTTCCGCCGGCGCTAGCGAACCTGCATCTATGCTTTATCTTGCGCCTTATGCCGCATGCAGTATCGGCGAATACTTTTTGTGGAAAGGTAAAGACGTTTTAATAATTTACGACGATTTGACAAAACACGCCCAGTCATACAGGCAGATGTCTCTTTTACTAAGACGTCCTCCCGGAAGAGAAGCATTTCCCGGAGACGTTTTTTATTTACATTCTCGGCTTTTGGAACGCGCTTGTAAGTTAAGCGACAAAAACGGAGGCGGTTCATTTACCGCACTTCCTATAATAGAAACTCAAGCCAACGATGTTTCCGCCTATATACCCACAAATGTTATTTCAATAACCGACGGGCAGATATATTTGGAAAGCAATCTTTTTTATTCCGACATTAAACCTGCGATAAACGTAGGACTCTCCGTTTCGCGCGTTGGGGGCTCTGCGCAAATAAAAGCAATGAGAAGCGTTGCCGGAAATCTGCGTCTTGACCTTGCGCAATATCAGGAAATTGCGGCATTTGCGCAATTTAGTTCAGATTTGGATAAATCCAGCCAAAAACAAATTGCGCGCGGACAAAAAATGACGGAGCTTCTAAAACAGGATCAATACAAACCGATGACGGCAGAAGAACAGATAGTCGTTCTTTTTGCAGGAACACACGGTTTTATAGACGATGTAGCGCTCAAAAAAATAAAACTATTTGAGCAAAGACTGTTGGATTACGTAAAAGCTGAACATCAAAGCTTGCTCCGAGAACTGGCGAAAGAAAAAGATTTGACCGAAGAGTTAAGAAATAAACTAATAGAAGTTATAAGCAGTTTTAAGCAGGAATTTACCAAAGAATTCCCCGCGGAAGAAAAATCCAAAGCAGAAGAAACTAAAGAAAAAGAACTGACTTCCGAAGCCGAAACTCCCGATAAAAACAAAGATTTAGAAGCATCCGAAAATAAATAACCTAAAAAAAGCAAAATAATTTATCGTACACTTTAAAGTTTTTTGGATTGAAACAAACGTAAGGAGGATATTATCGTGAAATTTTTAATTACAGGCGGAGCAGGATTTATAGGAAGTAATTTGGCGTTTGAATTACAAGAAAAGGGCAATGAAGTTACCATATTAGATGATTTTTCCAGCGGAAACTTTAAAAACCTTATCGGTTTTAAAGGCGATATTTGCGCTTATTCGCTAACCGAAAAGGAATGGATGGAAAAATTATCAGGCAAATACGATGCAATTTTTCATCAGGCGGCAATTACCGATACTACCGTAGAAGACCAAAAGAAAATGATGCAGGTAAACGTGGAAGGATTTAGAAATATTCTTTCGTATGCTAAAACTAACGGTATAAAAAAAATCGTCTATGCCTCATCTGCCGGAGTTTACGGAAACTCAAGCTGTCCTATGACGGAGGCAAGCGTTTCTACCCCCGAAAATATATACGGTTTTTCCAAAGCGATTGCAGATAATGTTGCAACGTGGTTTGCAAAAAATAATCCCGACATCAGCGTAATAGGGCTTAGGTATTTCAACGTTTATGGTCCCCGTGAGTATTACAAAGGGCATGCTTCCAGTATGATTTTTCAGCTTCATAACCAGATGATTGCGGGCAAACGTCCCCGCATTTTCAAAAACGGCGAACAGATGCGTGATTTTATATACGTAAAAGATGTTGTCTCGGCAAATATAAAAGCACTGCAGTCGGAGGTTAGCACCGTCGTCAATGTCGGAACGGGAGTACCCGAAGACTTTAACAAAGTCATTGAATGCCTAAACAAGGAATTAAATACCAAACTCAAAACGGAATACTTTGATAATCCTTACAGTTTTTATCAAAATAAAACTCAGGCAAACACGCAAAAAGCCAAAAATATAATAGTTTTTAAAGCGGAGTATTCTTTGGAGAGTGGCATATCGGATTATGTCAAAACTTTAAAGTTGGGCAAATAAAGTTAAGAATTTTTTTAAATCACCCCCGCCCTCTTTTCTTGATTTAATCCCCCCTCCCCCCCTTTAACAAGGGGGAGAAAGATAGTAAATTTAACAAGAGGGAGAAAGATAGTAAATTTAACAAGGGGGAGAAAGATAGTAAATTTAACAAGAGGGAGAAAGACAATAGAATTAACAAAGAGGGAGCGCGGAAATAAATTTGATAAAAGTAGTTCTAATGATTAGTTTTAGTAAGTCAGTTTTTTATGTTCATTGTTGAAATAAATATCATATTCTTTTTTGCTAAATAAATAATAAAATCCTCCCCCTTGTTAAAGGGGGGGAGGGGGGATTTGAAAGACTGAAGAAAAACTGAAAAAGCAAGAGGAATTAAAAAAACAAAATGGAATCATTAGCGGCGATAAGAAGAAACATAGGTTCAATTAAATCTACCGAAACCATAACTAAAACTATGAAATTGGTAGCTTCTGCCCGCATAAAAAAAGCTCAAAATTCCATACTGGGCGCAAGACCGTTTGCAAATAAACTGGAACAAATGGCGGCAAAACTTGCCTATGATTTAAAGGGGGACGAGTCATTTAAAAGTTCGGGGCTGCGGTGATTTTTCAATAAAAGAAAACGTACCGGTAATACGGGGCTTATCGTAATATCTTCCGATAGGGGATTGTGCGGAAGTTTTAAT
>DATKZD010000073.1:0-10338 GCA_035528195.1 Elusimicrobiales bacterium | reverse complement strand
TGTCGTTGCCTGCCTGTCCTCAAAAGTTTTTATTGAGGGTAAGCTACAGCAAGGAGCAAACTCGCAACGACATGTGAGGTGTGGCGGGCAACGACATTCTCTTTTTTGATTTAATCCCCCCTCCCCCCCTTTGACAAGGGGGAGAAAGACAGGAGATTTGACAAGGGGGGGGAGAAAGACAAGCGTCAACGGCACGTCTTCATTCAACGGCACGTCTTCATTCAATAGAAACATTGGGGTAAATTTGGTATCATCTATCAAGGGACTTTTAATATTTTTGCACGATTTGTTAAAATTGCATCTTTTAGAGTCTTTTCGCTTTTTTTTGATAAAAAATCTGTAATGCAACGGCAGTTACAGAAAAACTTACCAATGCCCGCCGTAGTTAGACGGGATTAAAGGATATATAAAATGGCAACAACAAAATTTAAGAAATCAAAAATGCCTCCATATAAACAGGTTATTTTATGGACACTGACCTTTATACTGCTTCTTGCGCTCTACAATAAATTTCAGGACGCAGGCGGGCAAAAAATAATTTCATATTCGGAATTTAAAAGCAAAATTGCATCGGGCTCTATTGAAAAAGTGACTATAGGCGTTGATGCCATCAGAGGCACGATGCAGGATAACAACACTTCTGTAAGTTTCAAAACCATTCCCGTACCTGATGATAACTTGGTAAACGAACTTGAAAAAGCCAAAGTTTCTTTTGAAGGTCAGACGGACAGAAGTTGGGTTGCAAGTTTACTTTTAAACGTCGGATGGATAGCGCTATTTTTCTTTTTATGGTGGTTTTTGTTTATGAGGCAGGCGCAGGGAGGCGGACGGCAGGCAATGACTTTCGGCAGGTCGCGCGCTAAAAAACAGGATATATCAAAACAAAAAACAACCTTTGCCGATGTCGCCGGATGTGAGGAAACGAAAGAGGAACTGCAAGACATAGTTGAATATCTTAGAAACCCCCAAAAATTTCAAAGGTTGGGCGGCATGCTTCCCAAAGGAGTTTTGCTCTACGGTATTCCCGGTACAGGTAAAACCCTGCTTGCAAGGGCAGTTGCAGGCGAGGCAAAAGTTCCGTTTTTTACATCTTCGGGTTCCGAATTTGTAGAAATGTTTGTGGGAGTTGGGGCATCGCGTGTAAGAGATTTGTTTGAGCAGGCAAAAAAAAGTGCTCCTGCAATAATTTTTATTGATGAACTTGATGCCGTCGGAAGGCACCGTTTTGCGGGAATAGGCGGCGGACACGACGAAAGAGAACAAACGCTAAACCAAATACTTGTTGAACTTGACGGCTTTGAAGGTAAAGAGGGGGTTATTTTAATAGGCGCCACAAACAGGCCTGACGTGTTAGATCCCGCCCTGCTTCGTCCCGGAAGGTTTGATAGGCATATCAACGTACCCACTCCCGATAAAAACGGACGGCTTGAAATTTTAAAAGTTCATGCAAAAAAAATAAAGATGTCCGAGGAAGTAGATTTATCGTTAATAGCAAGGCATACCCCCGGATTTGTGGGGTCTGATTTGGCAAACATAATAAATGAGTCGGCCATTTTAGCTGCGCGGCACGATAAAGATGCTGTGGAAAAAAAAGAACTTGAAGAAGCTGTTGAACGGATAATGGCAGGTCCTCAGCGCAAAAGCAGAGTGATAAGTAAAAAAGAGAAAAAAACAATTGCCTGTCACGAAAGCGGACATGCGCTTGTTGCTAAACTTACGCCGGGGTGCGATCCCGTCCACAAAGTTTCCATAATACCCCGCGGACCCGCTTTGGGATATACTCTTCAGCTTCCTTTGGAAGATAAGTATCTAACAACCAAAACCGAAATTTTAGGTAAAATAGCCGTTCTTTTGGGCGGAAGGGCGGCGGAAGAACTAATGCTTAACGAAATTACTACCGGAGCTCACGATGATTTAGTTAAAGTTACCTCTCTGGCGCGCAACATGGTAGCCGAATACGGGATGAGTGAAAAACTCGGACCGATATCTCTCAAAAAACCCGACAGTGAAGTATTTCTCGGTAAAGAACTTTCACAGCAAAGACCGTATTCCGAACAGATGGCGCGTTGTATAGACGAAGAGGTGGACACAATAATACAGACCACCTACACAAAAGTAAAAAAACTGCTTACTCAACATAAATCGTCATTGCAAAATCTTATAGACAAGCTTGTGGAGGAAGAAATAATAGCATCTGACGACATAGATAAAATCGTCAATGGCTCCGTACCCGAAGTTGATAAGTCAAAAGAAAATAAAAAACTCCGACCGAAAGGAAAGAGCGCCGCTTCGCCTAAAGAAGATTCTTCAGCCGAAAAAATATAATTTACAAATCGGAGATTTTTTTAGATGACAAAATTTTTTGGAACCGACGGGATAAGAGCTGTTATTGGGGAATTTCCTCTAGTTGAAGACTTTGTAAAAAAACTCAGTTTTACCGCATTAGACGAAATTTCAAAAAACATTCCCTCAAAAAACAAGCTCGTTTTTATAGGTCGCGATACTAGGGGCTCGGGAGCAAAAATAGACAGTTGGATTATTAGCGGATTACAGGCAAACGGAGCTGATATAATAGATTTAGGAATATGTCCCACTCCTGCAGTTTCATACCTTACGAAAAAATATAATGCGCTTTGCGGAATTGTTATTTCGGCAAGTCATAACCCGCCGGAATTTAACGGAATAAAATTTTTTGATTCCAACGGAAAAAAACTAGCAACGGAAATAGAGCGAAAAATAGAAAGTAGATTAGATAGCGCCAAGGATATAACAAACTCCGTAGAATTAGGAAATATTGAAAAGGAAACCTCTCACTTAAATGATTATTCTAAATTTTTGCTAAGTACTTTGCCCGAGGATTTTAACCTCAAAGGGTTCAAATTAGTTGTTGATTGCGCAAACGGAGCAAATTACAAAATAGCGCCCGAAGTATTTCGGCATTTGGGAGCGGAAATTATAACTTTGGGATGCAATCCTAACGGGGAAAATATCAATACCGATTGCGGCACGCTTCACACCGAAAAAATGCAGGAAATGGTAATTTCCAATAATGCGGACTGCGGTTTAAGTTTTGATGGCGATGCAGATAGAGTAATATTTGCAGATGAGGCGGGACGTCGGTTTGACGGCGACGATATTATTGCCATGTCCGCCGTTGAACTTAAAAAACAAAACAAGCTTAAAAATAATGCCGTAGTACTAACCGTAATGTCAAATGCTGGACTTGTAAACTTTTTAGAAGAAAACGGCATAAAAGTTGCAACGGTATCGGTAGGCGACAAATACGTAACACAAAAACTTGACGAATTAAATTACAGCATCGGGGGCGAAACGTCCGGTCATATAATTTTTCACGATTTTATTGCCACGGGAGACGGCTTACTTACAGCTTTGCAAACTTTGGTCTTGTTGAAGCATTCAGGGAAAAAAATGAGCCGCTTTAAAAATATGTGGGCAAAGTTTCCTTCACTACTTAAAGCTGTAACGGTGAAAGAAAAAATACCTTTGGAAAAAATAACGGGTTTCAACGAAAATGTTAAAAAACTGGAACAAAAGCTGGGAGTCGGCGGAAGAATTTTGGTTAGATACTCGGGAACAGAACCCAAATTAAGAATACTCGCAGAGGGCCCAAATGGTAAAATTCTTGAAAATATAGTACAAGAGATTACCGATGACTATCAAAGACGTTCGGAGGAATTAAAATGCCGATAACTTTAGGGGTAAACATAGACCATATTGCAACGTTAAGGCAGGCAAGGGGCGTGGGATATCCTGACCTTGTAAAAGCCGCTAAAACTGCCATTTCGTCGGGAGCCGATTTAATAGTGGTTCATCTAAGAGGTGACAGAAGGCATATACAGGACAACGACCTGGTTATGCTTAAAAAACATATTAAAAAGCCCATTCATCTTGAAATGGCCGCAACCAAAGAAATGGAGCATATCGCATTAAAAGTTAAGCCCCATTCGGTTTGTCTAGTCCCGGAATCTCCTGAAGAACTAACTACTCAGGGCGGACTCAAGCTTACTCCCAAAAGGATAAAAGACGTAGCGAAAATGACAAAAAAATTAAAAGCCAAGGGCATAGGCGTAAGTTTGTTTTTGGATTCCGAACCAAGGGATATTAGGACCGCAAGTTTTATAGGCGCCGACATCATAGAGCTGTGTACAAAAGCTTATGCGGAAAGCACTTCAAAAAAACAATTGCTTGCCGAACTGGAAAAACTTCAGGTTGCAAGTTTATTAGTTAGGGAATTGGAATTGGAACTGCATGCAGGACACGGTTTAGATTACGCTAACGTATTACCCATTGCAAAAATAGAAAATATGCAATGCCTAAACATAGGTTTTTCCATTATTGCAAAAGCCGCTTTTACGGGACTGGAAAAAGCCGTAAAAGAAATGAAACAAATAATTAAGTCGTGTTAGTTTTACTACTATAAGGTAACAATATGTGTGGAATAATCGGTTATGTAGGAAATAAAGATTGTGTACCAATAGTTATTTCCGCTTTGAAAAGTCTGGAATATAGAGGTTACGATTCAGCGGGGATTGCCGTCATAGACCGCAACAAAATAAATGTTCGCCGAATAGTGGGTAAAGTAGATTTACTTAAAAAACTAGTGGATAAAAAACCTCTCCACGGCACGTGTGCAATAGGGCATACCCGCTGGGCTACACACGGTAAACCGAGCCAAAATAATGCTCATCCCCATAGCGGATGTTCAAAAGATTTAGTGATAGTGCATAACGGAATAATAGAAAACTACATTTCCTTAAAAGATACGCTTAAAAAACTGGGGCACAAATTTAAATCGGAAACCGATACTGAAGTTATAGCTCATCTAATAGAAGAAAATCTAAAAAAACTTTTACGTAGAAACAAACGTCCCTGCAAAGAAATGCTTTTTAAAGCGGTGAAACTTTCGGTAGAAAAATTAAAGGGAGCTTATGCTCTTGGCGTATTGTGGTCAAAATGTCCCGACGTGCTCGTTGGCGTTAAAAAACAAAGTCCGCTGGTTTTAGGACTTGGAAAAAACGAAAATTTTTTGGCTTCCGATATTCCCGCATTTTTAGACTACACACGCAAAGTAGTGTTTTTGCGCGACGGCGAAATAGCGGTAATGACGCCTTCAAAGTGCATAGTTTACGATTCAAATGGTAAGGAAACCAAAATTAATGTTAGCGAAATTTCGTGGGATCGCTCTATGGCGCAAAAAGGCGGATACAAACACTTTATGCTCAAAGAAATACACGAGCAACCCCAATCCGTTGAAAATACTTTGCGTTCGCGACTGACGCCGCCGGGCGAAAAAATGTTACAACAACATTTCGGTTTAAAACCGAGCTTTGTAAAAAAACTCAAATTTATTCAGATAGTTGCTTGCGGTACCGCCTATCATGCGGGATTGGTGGGTAAATACATAATAGAAAAACTTGCCAAAATACCCGTTGCAGTTGATATTGCAAGCGAATATCGCTATCGCAAAACTCCCCTTCCTCCGAACTCACTGCTTATCGCAATAAGCCAATCGGGAGAAACCGCTGATACGATAGGAGCGGTAAGTTTAAATAAAAAAATAGAAAGTCTTGCCGTATGCAATGTTATCGGTTCTACTATAACAAGGGAATGCAATCATACTTTTTATACGCACTGCGGACCGGAAATAGGAGTAGCATCAACAAAAGCGTTTACGGGGCAATTGACCGCAATGTATGTTCTTGCTCTGCATTTGGCGGTAGCGAAAAAAACTATTACGGCACAGGAATCTAAAAAGTTTGCGCAGGAAATAATAAAAATTCCTGCGAATATGCACAGCGTGCTTAAAAAGGAGCCCAACGTTAAAAATCTTGCAAACAAATTCTACGGCAAGGGACATTATCTTTTTATTGGGCGCGACGTAAATTTTCCCATAGCTCTGGAAGGGGCATTAAAAATAAAAGAAATTGCCTACGTGCATGCAGAGGGTTTTGCCGGCGGTGAAATGAAACACGGACCCATTGCAATAATAGAACAGGGAATGCCTGTTATTGCAATAGCTGTGCAATCAAAAGTAACCGATAAAATTATGTCTAATATAAAAGCTGCGCAAGCCCGCGGGGGACTTATAATAGGACTTATAACCAAAGGGTATAGCGGACTTAAAATACCTAAATCAAATTTGGTTGAATTGCCGAAAACACACGAATATATTACACCGTTTCTTACGGTAGTTATACTTCAGCTTTTTGCTTACTATGTTGCGTTAAAACGTAAATGCGATATTGACCAGCCTAGAAATTTAGCCAAAAGCGTTACGGTAGAATAATGTTGGAAAAATTTTTAAACAATCAAAAGTCCGACATCTGGGGCATAGGCATAGATATCATTGAAGTTGAAAGGATAAGAGAACTTATCGCCAAAAATGATAATTTTTTGCGCCGAATGTTTACCGATGACGAATTAAAATACTGCTTAGGTAAAAAAAATCAGGACGAAAGGTTAGCTGTTAGATTTGCCGCAAAAGAGGCAGGCTGGAAAGCTGCACGCATTAAAGGACTTGCTCTAAGGGATATTAAAATAGTCAAATCAACAGGCGGCAGACCAACTCTTAAATGCAAAGATGCCAGAGCGAAAAACTTGGAATTCCACGTTTCGTTAAGCCATACCTCACGCTACGGATGCGCTATGGTAATAGCAGTCAAAAAATAATGAAGACGATAAAAATTACCGCAAAAAAAATTGTAAAAAATCTGCCTGAAAGAAAAAAGGATTCCCATAAAAGACATTACGGTACAGTTTTGGTAGTCGCAGGGTCAAACGGTATGGCAGGCGCTGCGATTTTATCCGCCCGTGCGGCATTGAAAGCGGGGGCGGGGCTTGTAACGCTTGCGATAGTAAAAAGTCAACAACCTGCGGTTATAAAAGCATTACCCGAAGCGATGACTATAGCGTTGGATGAAAATCCACTAGGTACGGTAAATGCAAAATCGGCAGATAAGATACTCAAATGGCAGAAAAAAAACAAAGCTGATGTAATGCTTATCGGCCCCGGACTTGGGCTTAATAAAGACACTTCGGCATTTGTAAAAAAACTACTTTCCAAAACAAACGCACCTTTTATTTTAGATGCCGACGGATTAAATTCCGTTGCAAAAATACCTAATTATCATAAACTTTTTACCCGTAAAATTCCAAGCGTAATTACACCTCATGCGGGAGAAGCATTGCGCCTTTTAAATAATTCCCCCCTTGATAAAGCTACAGTTGTTCTCCCCCTTGATAAAGACACCATCTTACTCCCCCTTGATAAAGGGGGGGAGGGGGGATTTAAAAAATATCCCACCACCTTGTTAAAGGCACCATCTCATGCCCCCCTTGATAAGGGGGGACTAAGGGGGGATTGTTCCGACTTAAAACAGAGAATAAAACAAATCCAAATTTTGCAAAAATTAACCAAAGGCACTGTGGTGCTAAAAGGGCATCAGACGCTTATAAGCGACGGGGATAAAATTTTTGTAAACCCTACAGGTGGTCCTGCTCTTGCAAAAGGCGGTTCGGGAGATATTTTAGCCGGACTTATTGCAGGTTTTTGGGCGCAAATAGGCAGACAAAACGGTTTTGACTTTAAAAGTTCTTTGCTTTCGGCGATAACTGCGGTTTATCTTCACGGTTTGTCGGCGGATTTAGCAGTAAAAGAGTTAACGCAGCGATGCGTTTTAGCATCGGAGTTATTAAATTATCTTCCTAATGCAATAAAAAAAGTAAAAAGCGGTAAATAACAATATGGAACACAAATTAACCGAACGTGATATCCTAAACAAAATTTATTCCCTGGCGATGGGGCAAAAAGATAAAAATCTTGTCGTCGGACCGGGCGATGATTGCGCCGTAGTAAAAATTTCTAAAAATAAATCATTAGTTATCACTACCGACGGACTGGTTGAAGGGACGCATTTTATAAGCCATAAAAACAACGCAAAAAATCTGGCGCAAAAATTAATTAGAAGTAACTTAAGCGATTTTGCGGGTATGGGGGATATTAAAGTTCTCAGCGCCGTTTGTGCGGTAGGACTGCCTGCGGGAATTTCCGGCACTTGGGTGAATATATTTGCAAAGGAACTCTTTAACGAGGCAAAAAAATTTAATTTAACCATAAGCGGCGGAAATATTACAAAATCCAAAACAATGCATTTGTATTTAACGGTTTTTGGAACTGCCGACTCAAAAAAAATAATAAAACGTTCTACGGCTGCATCAGGAGATTTAATTTATGCGGTAGGCAATTTTGGACATAGTAGGGCAGGTACGGAACTTATCAAAAAAAAATCCGTCAAATTTAAAACCTTAACAAACGATTTTTGGCGTCCTAAAATTTGTATGAGGGAAGCTAAAGTGCTTTCGCAAAACGCTCTTGCATCTGCTATGGCGGATAATTCGGACGGATTGTATGAAAGCGTAAAAATTTTAGCGGAAAGTTCGGGTATAGGCGCCAATATAGAACCCGTAGAAAAGTTGATTTCGCCCGCACTAAAAGAATATTGTAAATTTTACCGTAAAAATCCCAAAGAATATGTTTTATTCGGCGGAGAAGATTACGGATTGGTTTTTGCGGTTAGTCCCAAAAATGAAAAAAAATTAATAAAGTTGTTACCCAAAATCCGTAGAGTGGGAAAATTTTTAAAGAAAAAAGGCGTGACTTCCGATGAGTTTAGCAAAAACAAAACATTTCTACACTTTTAAAATACGCAACGTTAAGGATACTCACCGACTTGCTAAAATTACGGCAGAAAACCTAAAAGGCGGAGAGTTGATTTTTCTCTACGGCCCGATAGGGTCGGGTAAAACGACTTTTGTGCAGGGACTGGCAAAAGCTATGGGGATAAAAACCAGTCCTACAAGCGCAAGTTTTAATTTGATGAGAATTTACAGGGGTAAAAAAATCAGTCTTGTTCACGTAGATTTATTTAGACTAAAGCAGTGCGAAGTTCATAATTTAGGTTTAGACGAGGTTTTGCAAGATGACAATTCGGTAGTTGTTGCGGAGTGGCCTGATGCGATAAAAAATTATCTTCCGCAGGAAAAGATTAAAATAAATATAAAACTTTCATCAGGCGACGGCAGGCGGTTTAATTGCGTTTCTGTGGGAGAAAAACACACTCAATTACTTAAAAAGATAAAATTTAACTATGAAAAATAAAAAATCAATTTTAGCTATAGACAGTGCGGAAAGTTTTTTAAAACTTGCTCTGTATGCGGACGGTAAAACTTATAAAACGCAAAAGAAAACAATAAAACAGGAAAAATATCTCTTTGTTTTTATTGAAAAACTTTTGGGTAAGGCAAAATTAAAATTCAAAGACATAGATGTCGTGTGCGTTTTAAAAGGTCCGGGAAGATTTACGGGCATACGCATCGGGCTTACGCTTGCCTCCATTATGCAAAAATTTAACAAAAGCAAAACTTTTGCGGTAAGTCTTTTGGACGCATTGTGCTTTGAAACCGTTGGAACGCAAGAATTTAAAAAATGGTTTTTAAAAAATCCTACATGCGAAATTGCGGGCATTATCCATGCTTTTAGGGAGGAGTATTACCTGCAGTTTTTTAAAGTAAACTCAGAAAATGTTCCCGTTACAAAATTAAAAGCGTTATGGTTGACTAAAGATGATTTAATGCGCCACTTAAAAAAACAAAAATCCCCTCTTTTTATAACGGGCTGGGCAAAAGATTATTTTCCTTTGTCGGAAATAATAAAAAATAAAAAATACAACTATCTAACCCCATCTGCCAGCGGTTTAAATCCTGTTACGCTTATTGAAATGGTAAAAACCGATACCCTTGTAAGTCGTAACTTGACGCCCCTCTATCTTAAAAAAGCCCGCTTTGAAATTTAAAACTTTTCTATACGGGTTATACATCGGTTAGTTATTGTAGACAAATATATGAAAGATATTAAAATTGAAAAGGCAAATGCCAAAGATATTTCTGCACTAGCTTATATTGAAGCGCAGCACGAAACCGCCCCGGGATGGGGGAGTAGCGGCATTAAATCCGAGTTGGAGCAAAATAATTCCTGCATTCTTAAAGCGCATATGGGCGGTAAAATTATCGGGTTTATATCGGGAAAAATAATCCCGCCCGAACTTCAGATTATAAATCTTGCCGTGGAACAAAATTATGTAAGGCAAAGCGTTGCCACAAAACTTCTTTGTGCTTTGATTGCAGAGTCGCAAAAAACAGGATGTACCAAAACCACGCTGGAAGTCAACGAAAAAAATATTCCCGCTTTTAAACTCTATAGTAACGTGGGCTTTAAAGTTGTAGGTAAAAGACCAAAGTTCTATAATAATACATACACAG
>DATKZD010000072.1:0-6134 GCA_035528195.1 Elusimicrobiales bacterium | reverse complement strand
ATATCCACTTCAGGTAACAGTAAAAACGTTATAGAAGCTGTTAAAACGGCTAAATCAAAGTGTTGTTACGTAATTGGTTTTTTGGGTAATGGGGGGGGGAAACTTGCAAGTATGGTGAATTTGCCCATAATAATTAAATCTTCCGATACCGCCCGCATCCAGGAATGTCACATCTTTATCTGCCATGAGTTGTGCCATATGGTAGAAACCAATTTGTAAAGAATTTTTTTATTGATGGGTAAACGAACCGCTTCGGATTAGTTTTGGTTGACTAAAATTAGGAGCGGTTTGTTTTTTTTGTTTTTTTGTTTCTTAAACTATTTCTACTGATTATTTTTTGGATTTTACGGAAAGTTTAGCGCAAAAAAGTATAGCTTGTATCATGCTTGACGCATCGGCGATGCCTTTACCTGCAATATCAAATGCCGTGCCGTGTGCCGGGGAAGTTCGTATAAAAGGCAATCCGTATGTCCAGTGAACAACGGGCGATTTAGACAAAGTTTTAAGCGGTATCAATGCTTGGTCGTGATATGAACATATTATCCCGCCGAATTTACCCTGAATATATTTTTGCCATGCGCTATCGGAAGGAAGTAGCGTAACATTTCTAAATTTTTTCAATGCGGGTTTTATTGTTTTTTCTTCTTCTGTTGCAAAAGCGCCTTCATCTCCCATATGGGGATTAACTGCGCAAAAAAGTATTTTGGGGTTTTTTACGGGTATCAGTTTTAATGCTTTTTGGAAATTTTTACAAACTGCAGTTACTTTTTTCTTTGTAATAAAATTAGATACTTCACTTAAAGGCATATGCTCAGTTACAAGAGCGCAATTTATGTTTTTGCTTATAAATATCATCAGCGCATCGGGATAATTGAAGGTTTTGCGGAAATAATCTGTATGCCCTGTAAATTTTATACCTGCAAGATGCCATGATTTTTTACATATCGGTGCGGTTACTATCCCATTCACTTTACCTTCAAACGCCAGTTCTGATGCAATCTGCAGGGCTTTAAACGAAGCTACCCCGCCTGCTTTAGTCGGGCGGGGTAATTTTGTCTTTAATTTTTTTCCTACAGGTACATCTATGCAGTAAACTTTTTTATCATTAAAACCGTAACTTTTCAGTGATGCGATATCGCCTATTATGATCGGCGTACAGGCTTTTCGTACAAAGACACTTTTTAGGGCTTTGGCGGTAATCTCAGCCCCGATACCTGCGCTATCGCCTAAAGTTATGGCAATTTTTGGTTTCAACTTTTCTTTTCCGCCTTTGTTGTTTTATTTTTCTGCTTTTGGCGTTTTACTTTCTGCTTTTGATGTTTCACTTTCTGCTTTTGTAATTCTATGAGTTCTTTCAAATTCTTTGGAAATCGTTATTGTAGTTTCTTTTTCCAGTTTTTGAATCAACTCATTTAATTTCGCCTGCCTTTTCTGTGTAAGCAAAAACTGTTTAAGATTGTCTTTTAAGGGCTCAAATTTTAGTTTTTTTGCAGCTCTTTTTTCAGTAACTTTTATAACGTGATATCCTACAGGAGTTTCTACAGGACCTCCCACATCGCCTACGTCAAGAGAGAAAGCAAGTTTTTCAAACTCTTTAGGATATTGTCCTTTTATTATAAAACCTACGTCCCCGCCGTTTTCAATGGTTGGTTTGTGCTCGGAATAAGTTTTTACAAGTTTTTCAAAGTCCCCATTTTTTGCTTTTTTAAGTACGCCGAGGGCTTTTTTGTAAACTTTTTGTTTATTTTTATCCTTACCTAGCATAAATAGTATGTGGCTTATCCGTACTTTGGCTTCCATTTCCATTTTGAAGTTTTGAGCCAGCATTATTCTTGCCTGTATATCTTGCGGATTTTTGAGTTTTTTAATACTGCTGTCGTCGCCGTTTACCACACTAGTAGTATCATCAAAAAGTTTTTTTGCTTCTTTATCGTCGGGTATTTCTACCTGCGAAAGAATCTTTTTTTGAACATACTTGTTTGCAGATAAATCTTCTGCCAGGCGTTCTTTAAATTTTTCGTAGTTTTTAAAACCCTGAGCATTAAGCCACTGTGTAAATTCTTTTTCTACGTTTTTGGTAGGTTTGCCGTCTTTATACAAACTTGCCGTAAAATTTTGTTTTACTTTTAAAGCAGCTTTGTTAATTTCAGAGGCAGTTGCCTGAATTCTTTCCTTTTCTGCGGCTTCAGCAATTATGGCTTTTTCTATCATTTGTTTAAGCAGTCTTATCTCTATTTCAATTTTTGCGTTGGGATCTTCCATTATTTGCGGCATTGTCTGTGCATATTGCCCTATCATCATTTTGGAAGCTCTGTTGAAGTCATTGCTGGAAATGTACCTACTCCCTACTTTTGCTACAGAACTTTCCATTATTTTTGCCTGTAAACCTACGGTCAAAAATGCGGCAACAAGCATTAAAATTACACCTTTACATATATTCTTCATCTACTACCTCCACCTTGTATTTTTTCTTTAAATCTTCCATATGTTGGTCAAGTTTTCGTTTTGTCAGTATTTTTAAAATACGTTCCCTCGCACTCTTGAAAGACAATCTTACTGCGTTGTACTTTTTAATGACGTGATACCCGAATTTAGTTTTAAACGGTCCTTGCACTTCGTTAATTTTCAGGCCATAAGCTGCATCTTCCAGTTCCGGCATAAAAAGTTCACCTAATATAAAAGGGGATGCAAGGCCTCCTTTGTTTTTTGTTTCGGGATCTTGCGAGTATGTTTTTGCAAGTTTTGCAAAATCCTGCTTCCTTTTTGCTTTTTTTAGTATTTCTTCCGCTTCCACATGATTGTCAACCATGATGTGCCCTATTGTTATTTCGTAGGGAAAACGTTTGTGATAATCTTTTATTTGGCTTTCGGGTACCGTCAACGTTCCGTTTTCCTTTAGTTTTTCCAGCCATAATTTTGTAAGCAGATGCTCTTTATATTTTTCAAAATCCCTATCCATATCCTGACGGAGTTTGGATATTTCCTTCTTGTAATTTTCGGTTTTCACCAGTTTTAAACTTTCTGCATCTTTAAGCGTCAATTTTTCTTTTATCAGTATTTCTAAAAATTGTTTTTTGCCCTGCTTTGTTTCAAGATATATAGCATATTCAGGGGGTACGCTTTTTTGTTTTTCTTCATAATCTCCCTGCGTAATGTAACTATTTCCCACTCTTGCAACGGTTTTATCCGGTTTTTTATTGCAGGCAACGGCTAAAAGAAGCATCGCAACGGGTAAAAAGTACTTTATTTTCATATAACCCTAATTTAGCATTTTAGCGTAGTCTACTCAATGACGCTATTACCTCGTATATGAACTTAAACGGTGTTTTTGTGACGCTTTTTATAAGCAGTCCGTCCCCTAAAGCGGACTGTTTGAAAGATAAATCGTTTTTGTATTTACTAACAAGGTTTTTTATTGTTTGTCCCGGAATTTGCTTTCCTTTAGACAAATAAAACTCAAAATTGTTTTCCGAATGGACTATATGACGTATGCCTGCTCTGGCAGCTTGAAGTCTTATGTTTATTATTTCCGATATATTTTTTACCGATTGTGGCAGATGCCCGCATAAATCTTTCAATTGGTTTAGTATTTTTTGGGAATGGTCGTAATCGGCGCTGATAAGTCTTTTATAGTAATTTAACCTTTCGGTTTCGTCAGGCAGATAATCCGACGGTATAAATGCGGAGATATCCGTATCAAAGCTTGCATGTGCGGGTATTTCCGCTTTTTTTCCTTTAAGTTTTTGCATTTGGTCGGATAAAAGCTGAGTATAGAGAAAAAGTCCTACTTCGTTTAGAAAGCCGTGCTGTTTTATGCCAAGCAACTGCCCGGCTCCTCTTATTTCCAAATCCCTAAGCGCCAGCCGAAGTCCCGAACCGAGCTGTCCAAATTCCTGTAAGGCGGAAAGTCTTTTAAATGCGTTACTTTGAATATCACCGCTTTTTTTACTTTTAGGGCGGTACCTGGCGTAAAAATCCAGTTCAAATTCTTCTTCCTGCTTTTTTTCCGCTTTTTTTTGTATCAATTTATGCGGATAAAAAAGCAGGCAATATGCTTTTCTGTCCGATCTTCCTATGCGTCCCCTCAGCTGATATAGTTGCGCAAGCCCAAATTGATGTGCATTTTCAACAATTAGAGTATTTACCTGAGGGATATCCAGTCCTGATTCTATAATTGTAGATGCAAGGAGAATATCGTATTTTTTATTATGAAAATCCCACATAGTTTTTTCCAGCCTGTCCGATTCCATCTGTCCGTGTCCCATACATATTCTTACATCGGGAAGTTTATCTTTTAAAAATTGCATTCTTCCCGGAAGGGTGCTTACTCTGTTGTGTACATAAAATATCTGTCCGCCTCGTGCAAGTTCTGCAAGGATTGCATTTATTGCCGTCTGTTCATCCCACGCCATCACTTTTGTTGTAATGGGCATTCTTCCTTTGGGGGGAGTTTCTATGACGGATAAATTTTTTAAATTAGTCAATGCCTGGTTAAGCGTACGCGGTATGGGAGTTGCAGATAACAGCAGACTGTGAACTCCGCTTGCAAGCGCCTTTATTTTTTCCTTTTGCCTCACTCCGAAACGATGTTCTTCGTCTATTATAATTAGCCCCGTATTTTTTATTTTTACGTCTTTTGAAAGAAGCCTATGCGTACCTATTACGATGTCGTATACTCCGGCATCCATATCTTTTAGTATTTTTTTCTGTTCGCTTTTAGTTTGAAATCTGCAAAGCAATGCGATGTTTAAAGGAAGCATCGCAAGTCTTTCGGTAAATGTTTTGTAATGCTGGGCGGCAAGTATAGTGGTTGGAACAAGTACCAAAACCTGTTTGTTTCCTAAAACGGTTCTAAGCGCCGCGCGTATTGCAACTTCCGTTTTACCAAATCCCACATCGCCTGCCAGTACTCTTTCGTTAGGGACGGGCATACTTAAATCAGTCAAAATTTCTTTTATTGCTTTTTTCTGGTCCTGGGTTTCCTGATAAGGGAAAGAGTCTGCAAATTCGGTTTCAATGCGGTCGTCGCCCGTTAAAGAGGGAGCTTTTGATAAAAGTCTTTCCGCTTCCATTTTAAGCAATTGCAGAGCTATTTCGCGCGTTTTTTCTTTAACTCTCGTTTTAACTTGCGACCATCTTGTTTTATCAAGTCCCGATAGTCTTGGGGGTTTGGATTTATTTGAAATAAATTTTTGCACTTTTTTAAAATCGTAAAAAGGTACGAATAATTTATGTCCCAATTTAAAGTGAAGTTCCAAACAATCCGTTGATACTTCATTACCCCGACTTGTAGTAGATATCGTTTTTATTCCGTTGTATTTGGCTATGCCGTAATCTTCGTGTACAACATAATCTCCTGCCGAAAGTTCTTTAAAATGTATTCTTTTTACGTCTGCGTGGTCTGCCTTTTTTAATTTATTTGTGGTATGGTATACCCTGTTGAATATCTCCGAAGCCGTTATTATTGAAGTTTTACCGTCTTCACGGAAAAAACCGCAGGTTGTGGGTGAAATTTTGAAATCGCATAAAGATAAAATTTTACTTTTTCCTACCAAATTTTCAAGCCTTGTCATTTCTCCTACGTTGAGGCAACTTACCACAGGTTTAAAACCGCTGTTTGAAAGTTTTGTAATTTCCCTGCTTAAAATATCCATATTTGCGAAAAATTTTATGTTCTCTTTTGTCTTATAATCAAATGCCTTTTCTTTAGAATACGAAGGTAAAAATTTTAGCGTGTTTTCTTTTGAGAGGATATTTTCGGGCAGTTCTATTGCCGTATTTGTTTCATCTAAAACGTAAACGTAGTCCTTAAGCCAGTCTGTTATTTTACAGCAGGTATTGCCAAAACCCGATGGAGTAATTAAAATCTTTTCCATATCTTTCTTGGTGTTTTGCGTTTCAATGTCAAAAGTCCTTATTGCCTCTATTTTATTTAGAGAAAAATAGATTCTCATCGGCTTTTGACTGTTTACCGTAAAAATATCTACAACAGTTCCTCTAACGGCATATTCGCAGGGCTGCTCTACAAAATCCACTTTTGCATATTTTAAAAGGTTAAGTTTGTCCGTCAATAGTTGCCTTTTTATAATGTCGCCGACGGAAAGCGAAAGTAATAATTTATCATACTGCTCGGT
>DATKZD010000071.1:0-9156 GCA_035528195.1 Elusimicrobiales bacterium | reverse complement strand
TAATCGGTCCGGCGGCTATTATTGCGCCTACGATAATGACCGATGAAATTGCATTTGTAACCGCCATCAGCGGGGAATGCAATGCCGGGGTAACACTCCATACCACAAAGTAACCGACAAATATAGCCAAAACAAAAATAGTAAAAACGGTTACAAATGAGTAATCGCCGCTCGAATGAGCTGCTTGATTTACTGCGTTTACTACGTTGTGCATTTACTGTTCTCCTTTTATAGTGTGTAATAACAAAAAATATCCTGCGTTTTTATTTCTCAACTATTGCGCCGTCTTTTGCTACCAAAGTACCGGCAATAAGTTCGTTTGCCATGTTAATGTTTAAAACTTTTTTCTCTTTATCGTAGAGTTCCAAAGCAAAATTGTAGAGATTTTTTGCGTACAAAGCGCTGGTGTCTGCCGCTAATCTGCTTGGAACGTTATAATGTCCGATTATTTTAACGCCGTACTTTTCTACGACTTTTCCAACTTCCGATAACGGACAGTTACCGCCGCTCTCAACAGCCAAATCAACAATAATAGAACCGGGCTTCATTGTTTTTACTACTTCTTCCGATACTAAAACAGGAGCTTTCCTTCCCGGAATTTGAGCGGTGCAAATTACGATATCCTGTTTCTTTAAATGCTCTGCTACAACTTGCGCTTGTTTCTTTTTGTATTCTTCGCTCATCTCTTTTGCGTAACCGCCGGAAGTTTGTGCGTCCTTTTCACCCTCTTCATCAACGGATACAAAAGTTGCTCCCAAACTTTTAACTTCTTCTCTTACCGCAGGCCTTACGTCAAAGGCGGAAACTATTGCGCCAAGTCTCCTTGCCGTTGCAATTGCCTGAAGTCCGGCCACGCCGGCGCCCATTATGCACACTCGCGCTGCAGGTATGGTGCCTGCGGCAGTCATAAGCATAGGTATTGCATGATTAAATTCGTAACACGCATCTATAACTGCGCGGTATCCCGCAAGGTTTGCCTGCGAAGATAAAATATCCATCATCTGCGCTTTTGTCGTGCGGGGCATAAGTTCCATCGCAAAAATTGTAATGCCTGCATCTGCGCACATTTTTAAAGTTTCTTTATCGGTCAGGGCATTCATTGCGCAAATTAAAACTGAACCTTTTTTAAAATTTACAAGTTCTTCCTTAGTGGGGCTTTGAACTTTTAAAACTATGTCTGCGTTTTTTAAAGTTTCCTTCGCATCGGCAGCTATTGTTGCGCCTACGCTTTTATAGGCATCGTCAGTAATGGAAGCGTTTTTACCGGCATCGGTTTCAATTATAATTTCAAAGTCGGATTTAATAAATCTCTTAACCGTATCCGGTGATATCGCCACTCTTTTTTCGTTTGGTTTTATTTCTTTCAAACATGCTATTTTCATATTTTTTTCTCCGCTAAAATAATTTCTGAAAAATCTGCCTGTGTCAAAAAACTTTAATCAGTTTGTTTCGGAAAGTAAAGAAAACTCAAGATAACTACACAGTTCCATTTTATAACTTAATCTAATGATAGATACTTATTAAAAGTCCATCATTGACGTAGGTCAATACATAAATGCCTCCGCTTTTTTTTGACATCACATTTTTTAACTGCTATTATGTAGAAAAGAACTTTTTAAATAAGTCCGGCGAGGCTTAAAAGAGGATAATATGAGTGAACTAGAATTCCGCACTGAGTACGACAGGCGGAGTTTTTTTTATAAAACATTTTTTCAATATGCACAGGACACGAAAGTGTCCTTTTTTTATGACCCAAAAGGATAAAAAAATGAAAACAGTAATTTTAGACGCTTCCACGCTCAAAAGAATGATAGACCGTATTGCCCATCAAATACTGGAACATCACGAAAATAATCCTGACTTGGCAATAGTCGGCATAAAAACTAGAGGAGCGCATCTTGCAAAACGCTTTGCCGAACGCCTTAAGGAATTTAAAGGTAAAGAAGTTCCCGTAGGCGAACTTGGCATAACATTTTACCGTGATGACTTTAAAAAAGATTCCGACCAGCCCGTCGTACAATCAACTGAAATCGGTTTTGACATAGAAAACAAAACGATAATAATCGTAGACGACGTCTTGCAAACCGGCAGAACGGTACGCTGTGCTTTAGACGAACTTATAGATTTCGGGCGTCCCGCAAAAATTGAACTTGCAGTTTTAATAGATAGGGGACACAGGGAACTTCCCATAAGACCTGACTATGTGGGTAAAAACGTACCCACCTCAACGGAACAGGTAATAAGATTGAATTTAACCGAGACAGACGGGAAAGACGAAGTTATACTGGAGAGTAAAAATGGCTGAATGGACAAAAAAAGACCTGATAGGACTTGAGTATTTAAGCAGAGAAGAAATAGAACATATACTAACAGTTACCGATTCCTTTAAAGAAGTAAACAAACGCGCAGTAAAAAAAGTGCCTGTGTTAAGGGGAAAAACAGTAGTGAGTTTATTTTACGAACCTTCTACGAGAACATTGGCATCTTTTGAACTTGCCGCAAGAAGACTTTCATGCGACGTAATGAGTCTTCCTATGAAAACGTCCAGTGTAACAAAAGGCGAAACACTGGTAGATACCGGACGCAATATAGAGGCAATGAATGTTGACATAATTATAGTACGCCACAGTATGTCAGGCGCTCCGTACGTTCTTTCGCAGGCATTAAATGCAAGCGTAGTAAACGCCGGCGACGGATGGCACGAGCATCCCACTCAGGCGCTTTTGGATATGTATACTATAAAAAAGAAACTCGGAAAAATTGAAGGACTTAAAGTGTGCATAATAGGAGATATTGCTCACTCGCGCGTTGCGCGTTCCAACATTTGGGGACTTACAAAACTTGGAGCAAAAGTAACGCTTTGTGCTCCTAAAATGCTCCTTCCTATGGGCGTAGAAAAATTCGGCGTAAACGCTACAAGTAATTTAGACGAGGCTATAAAAGATGCCGACGCAATAAACGTTTTACGTATGCAGTTTGAAAGGGATTCTACCACAGCCTTTCCCGAAAAAAGAAAATATATACAGGATTATTCAATAACTAGCGAAGTGCTCGCAAAAGCCAAAAAAGATATTGTGGTAATGCACCCGGGGCCGATAAATCGCGGCATAGAAATGTCAAGCGAAGTCGCCGACGGCGAAAACTCTGTAATTTTAGAGCAAGTTACAAACGGCGTAGCGGTTAGAATGGCAGTTTTGTACTTAGTTTCTAACGGAAAGGAAAAACTATGAAATATTTAATAAAAAACGCAAAAATAATAGATCCCTCAAGCAAACTTGACGGTAAGTTTGATATTTTAATTTCGGGCAGCAAAATAGCTAAAATTGCTGAAAAAATAACCGATAAAGCCGAAAAAACCATAGATGCCGAAGGTAAAACGGCATTACCGGGTTTTGTGGATATACACGTACATTTCCGCCAGCCCGGTTATGAAGCCAAAGAAACTATACTTACCGGTTCGCGATGTGCAGTAAAAGGCGGATTTACACACGTACTGATGATGCCAAACACCCGCCCCCCCATTGACTGCGAAAAAGTGATAACCGAGGTAAATAGGATAATAGGTAAGGATTCTATTAATAATGTATACATAGCATCTGCGATTACAAAAAAGCGGGAAGGGAAAGAACTTTCGGATTTCGGCGCTTATAAAAAACTGGGTATCAAGGCAATTTCAGATGACGGGGATTCCATAGCCGACGAAAAAATAATGGAACTTGCCCTTAAAACGGCGAAAAAAGAGGATTTACTTGTAATTTCGCATTGCGAAGATAGAAAATTATCAGCAAACGGCGTGATGAACGAAGGGTTTATATCAAGTAAATTGGGACTTAACGGAATGCCTAAGTCAGCCGAATATAAAATAGTCCAGCGGGACATTGAACTCGCTAAAAAAACCGGAGCAAAACTCCATATTGCGCATGTGAGTTGCAAGGAATCGTGCGAAATAATTAAAAAGGCAAAAAAAGAAGGTGTAAAAGTAACGGCAGAAACTGCTCCCCACTATTTTGCCCTTACCGAAGAAAACTGCCAAACTTATGACACGAGAACCAAGATGAGTCCGCCGCTTAGAACACAGAAAGATGTGGAATTTATAAAAAAATCTCTTGCAGACGGTACGCTAGATGCCATCGCAACTGATCATGCTCCGCACGGATTTCACGATAAATACGTTGAGTTTGATAGAGCGGAATTTGGCATAATAGGACTTGAAACCGCCCTGTCTGTTACGATTATGGAATTAATTGAAAAGAAAATCATAACTTGGCAAAAACTCGTTGACCTTATGAGTACAAATCCTGCTAAAATTCTAGGTATTACCCCTCCCCGAATAAAAGAGGGCGCAGATGCCGACATAACAATAATAGACGCCTCAAAAGAGTGGAAAATGTTTGCCGAAGATGTAGTATCTAAAAGTAAAAATTCGCCGTTTTTAAAAAAACCGTTAAGAGGTTTTGTAGAATACGTTTTTGTCGGCGGTAAACTGAAACTTGCGGAAGGAAAACTACTGCGTTGTTGATTAAGTTTATTGTTTTCTGGCATCTCTTTTTTCCTCCCCCTTTAACCCTTCGACTACGCTCAGGGCAGGCAAAGGGGGAGACCATGTTGTTTTTATCTTTCTCAATACGGGGTATTAGACAATGTTTTTCTTTGTTTCCCTATAACTCCCCTCAAAAATAAAAAAGAACTCCCCCTTGATAAAGGGGGGGAGGGGGGATTAAGAATGAGGAAAACAGAGAATAAAAAATTAGTTTAATGGTACACTGTTACAAATGATACGGCTTAAAACTAAAATAATTTCAAACGAAAAAGTATCGCAAGACGTACGCAAAATGGCAATTTATGCGCCTGAAATTTCTGTAGAAATAAAACCCGGTCAATTTATCCACGTAAAATGCGGGGATAATTCCCGCCCGCTTTTAAGACGGCCGTTTAGCGTGCACTGCTATAGCGGCGACGCAGTTGAAATACTTTATAAGCTAAAAGGCGAAGGGACGAAAATACTTGCTCAAAAAAAACCAAACGAGGCGATAGATATTATGGGGCCGCTTGGTAACGGTTTTGAAATTAAACCGTCGGGCGCCATACTTGTTGCAGGCGGAATAGGCGTTGCTCCGCTCGTTGCATTAATTGATGAGATGAACAAAAAAAGTAAAACTACTGTTTTAATCGGCGCCAAAAACAGCGAAGAAATTTTATGCAGTGAACATTTTAAAAATAAAGGCGCCGAAGTTATAATCGCAACCGAAGACGGCTCTTTAGGTAAAAAAGGATTGATTACGGCATCATTGGAAAATTTGGCAAAACAACTTCCTAATGAAACCGAAATATACGCCTGCGGGCCTAATGCGATGCTAAAAGAAGTTTCAGATATAGCTGCAAAAAACAATTTAAACGCACAAGTTTCGCTTGAAGAACATATGGCTTGCGGAATTGGAGTTTGTTTAGGTTGCGCTGTTAAAACAAAATCGGGTTACAAAATGGTATGCAAAGACGGCCCCGTTTTCAATTCACAGGAACTGGATTGGTAAATTTATGCAAAACTTAAAAATTAAAATAGGAAAACTGGAACTTAAAAATCCCGTCATTAGCGCTTCGGGAACGTTCGGCTGCGGAAAAGAATATAACGAATTTTTTGACGTTAACAAACTCGGCGCTATAGTAACCAAAACTATTACGCCAAAAGAAAGAGTAGGCAATCCTCCCCCTAGAGTGTCCGAAACTCCCTGCGGAATGTTAAATGCCATAGGCCTTGAAAATAAAGGGATAGATAATTTTATAAAAGATAATTCCGAGTTTTTAAGTTCGCTAAAAACGAACGTGATAATAAGCATATCCGCTGAGGGAACAAAAGAATTTTGCGCTATGGCGGAAAAACTGCAAAGTCAAAAATTTGTAGCAGGGCTGGAAATAAATATGTCTTGCCCCAACCTAGGTTATGCGCCGGGTAAAATGTGTGCGCAAGATGCAAAATCCGCCAAAGAAGTCATTTTTGCAATTCGCAAAAAAACTTCGCTGCCATTAATTGCCAAACTTTCGCCCAACGTAACCGATATTACCGAAATTGCCGTGTCATGTCAGGACGGCGGAGCGGATGCAATTGCGCTTATAAATACTTTTCCCGCAATGGGAGTTGATATCAATACAAAAAAACCTTTGCTTGGAAATATAACGGGGGGATTAAGCGGACCTGCAATTAAACCCATAGCGCTTAAAATGATTTGGGATTGTTATAATGCGGTTAAAATTCCAATAATAGGTATTGGTGGAATAATGACTTGGCAGGATGCTGTGGAATTTATACTCTGTGGTGCAAGTGCCGTGCAGGTTGGAACTTCAAATTTTGTAAATCCTGTATCATGCGACGAAATAATAACAGGAATAAAAAACTATTTTGATAAAAATAAACTAAAAAACGTTTCTGAATTAAGAGGTAAATTAAAAATATGAACGAAAAACAATCCGCAGTAAAAGAAAAAATAATAGTTGCATTGGACGTAGATACCGAAGCGAAAGCGTTGGAACTTGTAAAACAATTGAAAAATTATGCCGGCGTTTTCAAAATAGGACTTCAACTTTTTACAGCTTGCGGGCCTGATATAGTCAAGAAAATAGAACATTTGGGCGGAAAAGTTTTTTTGGATTTAAAATTTCACGATATACCAAATACCGTAGCTAAAGCAGTAATAGAAGCAACCGAACTAGGCGTTTATATGATGACGCTTCACGCCTCGGGCGGAGAAGAAATGCTTAAAGCCGCCAAAGAAGTAAGTTTAAAAACCGCCAAAGAACTCGGCATAACTGCGCCTAAACTGCTTGCTGTTACCGTCTTAACCAGTTTGGATTTGGAAAATATAAACAAAATAGGATTTCGTTTTGAAAGCGTAAAGGAAGCGGTTTTGCATTTAGCTGCAATTGCCAATCAAAACGCAGGCATAGACGGAATAGTTTGCTCTCCAAACGAAACCGCAATATTGAAGGATCTTTTAGGCGACGAGTGTATGATAGTGACTCCCGGCGTAAGACCCAAAGAAAGTGCATCGCATGACCAAAAAAGAACCGCCACTCCAAGTAAAGCTATATCCGACGGCGCCGATTACATAGTAATAGGCCGCCCCATCACGCAAGCCGAAAACCCCGCTTATGCCGCCCAAAAAATCATCAAAGAAATAGAGGATAGTTTGTAAACGACGGTTTCACTATTCCGATGCACATCTGATAAAATTCCCCTCTTGCTTCCTTGTGTCTCCCTCTTGTCTCCTTATACTCCCTCTTTAGCAAAGAGGGATAAACCCTGAGCGAAGCCCTAAACCACGTAGGGTTTAGGACGAAGTCGAAGGGTTAGGGTGATTTAATTTACTCTATTTTCCCTCTTTGGCTTTCTTTTCTTTTTTATTTAAGTCATCATGTATTTTTTTAAACTTATTAAGCCAAGTTTGAGTACCGTTTAAAGAACTTTGCCTTTTTTTGGAAGATAATTCTCTAAATGCTTCTTCGCTACATCCTATAGCAATGTTACGCCCGCATGCTTTACATTTCATACCCTACCCTCCTATTTTTGTTTTTATTTTGAAATTACAAAATTATTTTTAAAGTTTAATAAGCTCTTTTTCTATTTCTTTATGTACAATTATCGCCCGATCTTTTTTATCTCTATTTTTATTTATATCTCTATCTGTGCTAATATATTTTTTTGTTGAATTGTCTGGGATACTACCTAACTCTGGAAAAATATTTGGATGTCTTTCGCTCGATAAACAAAAAACTTTAATTCCCGCTTTTCTTTTCTTTTTATTTTCTAATGTTAAATCTTTTTCTCCTGCATTCTGAGCCGATATTATAACGATGTCATATTTTATGTTTTGGGAAATAGTACAGCCATCACTGTTGTGATTACTACATGTGTTTCCCGAAAGGTGTTTTATTTGTTTATCTTTCTCCAAGTTTTTTAAATGAATTTTTCTATTCTTCAAATACTGCCCAAATTCTTTTCTACTATAGCCGATATCTGTTTTAAGTTCCACAAGTTTTGTTATTTTTCCTTTCTTACTGTCAACTACTACAATATCCGGGCGGAAACTTCTCCCTTTTTTAGGTCTTAAATTTGCATTAACAAAAATTTGACATTTTCTGCCCTGTTTTTTAAAATTCACATCAAGAAATTTTGCATACAAATCTTCTGCGTCGGAAGAAATAGAGCCAATTTTGCATCTGAATATGTTTTTATTGCCCCCAAAACGCTTTTTTTTGTGTTTTTTTGCGTACAGGTCTACTACTTCTTTTATGAACTGTTCCAGCGTCATTTCCTTCCCCCCTGTTGTTTTTTGTGTCTAACTAATTTTGATTATATAAAATTTTTTACTGAAATTGTGATTTTTCAAAAACAATGACAAATAAAACAAAAATAAACCATGTCGTTGCGAACGAATGTAATGAGTGAAGCAATCTGTCAGGGTAAAAATGCGTCCCGATTATTTGATATAATTCTATATTATGACAAACGACGAGATACTGGAAATTTTTAAGCGTAGCGGTGCGTTATTAGAAGGACACTTTAAACTTTCAAGCGGCTTGCACAGCGGAAAATATTTGCAGTGCGCTCTTGTGCTTAAAAACCCGCCAACTGCCGAAGAACTCTGCAAAGAACTTGCGGGTAAATTTAAAGGTACCGATATAGACGTTGTAGTAGGTCCCGCCCTTGGCGGAGTGGTGCTTTCTTATGAACTTGCAAGACAAGTCGGCGTGCCTTCCCTATTTACCGAAAGGGACAGCGAAGGCATTATGAAACTTCGCCGCGGGTTTCAAATAAAAAAAGGCGCAAAAGTTCTGCTTTGCGAAGATATTTTAACTACCGGCAAATCCATCAACGAAGCACGCAAAGTGGTTGAAGAAGCCGAAGGTGTAGTAGTCGGTATGTGCTGCCTAATAAACCGCTCCGATAAAGTAGACTTTGACGTAAAATTTGAAACGCTTGCCACAATACAAATCCCGACTTACAATCCCGATGAATGCCCGCTTTGCAAAAAGGGTATTCCTGTAGAAAAACCGGGATCTAGAAAATAATTTTAGTTAAAAGGTGTAGCGGTCTGTCAGAATAAAATCACCCGTTGTAAAGAATAGGGCTGTTAACCTTATTGCGATACGGCATGCTTTCGT